>NZ_CP083568.1 GCF_025143985.1 Sulfitobacter sp. W027 | reverse complement strand
GAAGCAGCCGCAAGCCCCGAGGGGCAGCAATTGATTAGCGTTTCGTTCATGGAAGACAAGATGCTGGGCGATCTTCTGGCCATGCGCGGCATCTCTCCCGCCGAAGAGGACTACCGCATCTCCATGCGCCGCCGGACCTATGGAGACGCCCTCCCCGTCCCGCTGTGGCACAACAGCTTTCACCCCAGCCAGACGGCCCCCTTGCAACTGGTGCATCTCGATACTCATCTTGATCAAGCAGATGCATTGGTGCGCTACGACAAGCCCGGCCTGTGGCCGCGCAAGATCTGGCCGAGCTACCAAGAGGCCGAACTGGGTTATCAGAGCAACGCGCTGGAACTCGTCAGCTCGGAGGACAGCGTTACCCGGGCGCGCGATGCAAGGGTGGCAGTGGTGGCCTGCATGCGCAACGAGATGTTCATGCTGCCACATTTCCTAGCCCATTACCGCAAGCTGGGCGTGGAAGCGTTCCTGATCGCCGACAATTGCTCGGACGATGGCACGCTGGAATATCTGGCACAGCAACCCGATGTGGCGCTGTTTTCGGTGGATACGGATTATCGCCTGTCGCAATACGGCGTGGCCTGGCAGCAGGCCATGATGGCAGCCTTCCGGGTTGGCAAGTGGTCCTTGGTGGCGGATGCCGACGAACTGCTGGTCTGGCAGGAGAAACAGAGCCAAACATTGGCGCAACTTCTCAACCACTCTGATTTCGAGACTGCCGAGGCCATCCGTGTCTTCATGCTCGATATGTACCCTCAAGGCCCGTTAGAGGATGCCGATTTTGCCCAAGGCACGCCCTTCGACCAAGCCGGTTACGCCGACCGCGTACCGTTCCTTGCCAACACCTTGGCCCGCGGCCCCTTTGCCGATCAGCGCTGCTGGACCTCTGCGCTGCGCCACCGGCTGATTGCAGGCTCGCACCGCAGCATGTTCGTCGCGCAAAAACTGGCGCTGCTGCGTTACCAGCCGTGGATGCGCCTTTCGGCGGGGTTGCATTTCGTCGGCGACGCGCGCATCGCCCCGCGCGAATTGCTGTTTGCGCATTTCAAGTACAACACCGATTTTCGGCGCAAAGCACAGGCCGAAGTTCTGCGCGGCCAGCATTTCAACAACGCCGAGGAATACCGTAAATATCTCGCCCTCGTCTCTGAGGGGCGCAGCGTGATCTTCGATCCTGATCTATCGCAAAAATGGACGGATGTGCCTTTCGTCAGGCGCAGGCTCCGCGGCTGAAGCTGCGCATTCCCCCGCAACCCCGGGCCGATCATAGAGCCCTGCGCAGGCCAAAGGGGATAAGGGGGGCAACAGGGCGCAAGCACGGCTCAGGGTGCCGCCTCATGCTCCTCGTAAATTTCCAGCAGTTCCACGAGATGCTCAGGTACGGTCACCGGACGCATCGCCCCGTGCCAATAGGCCTGCATGGAGATCTCTCCGGCCAAAAGAGCCTGTATCCGTCGGGCAAAGTCTGCAACGTCGCCTGGCGCAAACACCATCTCCGGGCAGTTTCCCAGTTCCGGCGCACCGCCCCTTGCTGCCGTCAACAAGGGGATACGGCGCGCGTGCATCTCAATGGCGACCTGCGGCAGGTTGTCGTGCCACAACACAGGCACCACTCCTATATCTACCGGCGCCAAAATCGCTTCCAACTCCGCGTGGGTATAACCATCGTGATAGATCACCTCCGCCAGATGATCGCCCAACGCACGCAACCGCGCCATAGTGGCAGGGTCCGCCGCGCGCGCGGCGACCATGATGCGCAGCCGAGCAGCGAGATCCGGGGGCAATGCTTCCAGCGCATCCAGCAGGAAAAAGAACCCTTTGTCGCGGCGCATGTAGCCCAGATACCCCAGTGTCAGGGTCTGTTTCTGGGGGTTATCCTGGGCGGGTGCCGTCTCGTCGTAGAACTCGGCGGCACGGGTCCCGATATAGCTTGTGCGGGTCAGTGCCGAGGCAACGCCGTAGCGCTGCGCCAACATGCGCACCGCATCCGAGACACATAGCACATGATCACAATGGGTATTGATCAGGTCGATCATGGCTGCACGACGCGCCGCAAAAGCTTTGGCACGATCTGCCGCCACATGCGGCTCTAACAAACGGTTTTCCGCCATCACCTGCCCTCGGCCCGCAACCAGCGTAGCGCCTGCAAGCCGCGTCGGCCTATGGCCAGAATGCCGCGGAAAGCCAAATCATAGGCCCATGTACCCGGCTGCAATCCCGCACAGCGCAGCCGGTAGGACACCGCATTAGCTCCGCGCAGCAGGCGCGCGTCATGCTGATGCGGCAGGCAGGTGACGCAGCGTGCGCCACCTTGGAAGTCTTCGCAGGTTTCACGCTCATGTGCCCAGAGGTTCACCTGCGGGCAGATCGGGTAGTAATTGTGCAAGGACAAGACAATCCGGGTCTCCGGATGCTGTTCTTTGACCGCCAGAACCTCAACGGGCAACCCTTCAAGATTGTTGAAGTGGATTACGTCATAGGGGCCAGTCCGCGCGACGAAGTCGAAAAATACATCGCTGGTGGGCGGATGCGACACCTGTGCGGGATCGCCGAAGCTGGCATGCGCCGAGGCCAGCACACCAGAGTTGATCAACTCATACCGGCAGTCGCCGTTTTCAGCGGGTCCATGACGCACAGGTTCCCACCGCGGGGCGCGCGCCCTCAGATCATGACCAAGCCCGGCAGAGAGGAAAACCGCCTCGACATTATCGCGACCTTCTAACCCCTCCATCAAATTGCGCTGATACAGTGTTACACCGCCGCCGCGCTTTTCCGTATCCAGATAGTCGACCCAGTTGTAGTAGAGAACCCGGAGAGGGCGGCTCACAACTCGTCTTCCAGCCAGCGCTTCAGCCCGATCTGGTTGAAATAGTAGCGAATAGGCTTGGGGTCCTCGAAACGGTCCGCGATGGAATTGCTGCTTTGTTTGATCAACGGGCTTTTCATGCCGGGTCGGTACGGTACTTCCAGAAAATTACAGATTTTCTCTTCGAAGCCGGGCTGGAACAATTCGCGGTACTCATAGGTGACCTTGGGGTTGGGCACCCCTGCCAGCCAAATCGAGATCAGATGATCGAATGTCGAATATTCATGCCAACGGTGGCTGATCTGGCGCGGGGTCGCCTTGATCTTACGCGTCACATGCTCATCGGCCTTGCTTTGCGCCCATTTCTTGCTTTGGTACGCCTTGATGAGGGAAGACACCTGCGCCAGCCGGTTCTCGCGCCAGACGTAGATGATGGACACTTCGGGGTCTGTGGCAAGGGCGCGCAATACATTCAGGTTGTGGCCGATCATGAACTTGAAACCGCCGCTGGCCGCGCCTTTAGCGGCCGCCTCGTCAAAGAACCTGTACATATGGCCGACCGGATCCTTGTCGCGGCCCAGTATGGCAGCGTGACTGTCGTCATGCTTAGAGCCGATAACCGCATAAGGATTGTACTGTTCCCCCGCACAGATCACGTTGCGATGTGCGTCCAACAAACTCATCAGATAGGTCGTTCCGCTGCGCGGCAGCCCCAGGATCACAAAGCGTTTCATCGTTTTTTACGTCCTGCCCACATACCGGTGCATTAAGGGAAAAGATATCAGGCCTTATTGAGGAGGATGGCCCGAATTTCAAGCGGCGCAGCTCTTAGGTTATCTATCCTCGATGGCATCGAGATGGAACTTGATCGCTGTTTCGACATCTTCGAAATAGGTCAAATGACCATCTGCCAGCAGGATGGCAGCATCACAATAGTCGCGCACCTGCCCCATCTCATGCGAAACAAGGATTGCACTAGATGTCTGCATGCGTTCCTTGAACAGCGCCTTGCTCTTGCGGCGGAACGCAGCGTCGCCCACTGCAGTAACCTCATCAACGAGGTAAGTATCGAATTTGATACCGAAAGACGCCCCAAACGTCAGGCGTGACCTCATACCCGAAGAATAGCTGCGTACCGGCATGTCGAAGTGTTTGCCCAGTTCCGCGAAATCCTCGACAAAGGCGACCAGTTCGTCGGTGTCCACTCCGTAGATACGCGCGATGAACCGAACGTTCTGCGCGCCTGTCAGATCCGGGTGGAATGATCCGCCGAATCCCACCGGCCAAGAGATCGACCCATCCGACACCACCCGTCCGCTATCGGGGCGCAACGTGCCAGCAATTAGCTGCATCAGGGTCGATTTACCGGCTCCGTTTAGCCCCAGCAGCGCCAACGACTTACCGGTCGGCAACTCGGTGTTGAGATGGTCGATCACAACCTTCTGAAAGCCCTGTACCCAGTAGCTCTTGCTCAGGTTCTCAAAGCGGATCATCGCAGCCCTTTCCGTCAGCTACGGTCGCGGATGGAATAATACACCAATGCCATGATTGCCCACCCCATCACCAGGAATAGTGAGGCCAGACCAAAAATCACGGCACGACGGGGATATTCACTGGTCTGTGCCAGTGTTGGCGCGATGTATGTCGCCAGATACCGGCTCTGCCGGGAGGCATTGGCCCGGGCTACATCAAGTGCAGCCAGTGATGCACGGTATGTCTCCTCGGCAAACTCCCGGTCCACGATTAGACCTTCGTATTCCGCTATCAGGGCCGGGTAATCATCCCCCGCCCCTGCCCCACTGGACAGCTGCTCGCGCTCGTTGGCGATCCGCTCGCGGATCACGGTAATCAGCCGCTCCGCCTGACGCTGACGCGGATCAGCCCCATCGGTTCCGCTGAGAAGATCCAACTCAATCAAGGCTTCGGCCAATTGCTGCTGCAGGTTGTTGATCACACCTGCACGGCCCTGAATATCCGAAGCCGGATCGACAAGCTGGTTCCCGGATCGGAACGCCGTCAGTGCCTCACGGGCCACTTTGAGCCTTCCGACCGCCTCTTCAAGATCAATTCGCGCGTAGCGCATCGCATCCTCGCGGGCCTGCTCGTTAAGGTCATTGATCATGTTCTGGCTTAATCGCAGGATCTCGACAGCAATCTCGCGAGCTTTTTCAGGCGTGAACGCCTCTATCCGCATTTCCATCAATCCCGAACTACGGTCATAGGAAACACTTACGATCCGACGCCAGTAGCTGTCCAAATCCTCAATGCTGGCATCGGGCTTCAGGGCAAAGAACGGATCGTCGTCCCAATATCTGCTGTAATGTTCACGCAGGCCCACATTTTCGTCGATCTTCTGAACGAGAGACTGACTCAGTATAAACTCGTAGAGAATGTCCCCGTCCGAGGAGGCCGATGCTCCTGTCAGACTGGCCAAGCCGCCCAGCAGTGCCGAGGCGCTCCCCCCCTCTTCCTGACGCACCGTGAAACCGGTTAGCGAGATGTATTGATCCTTTGCGATCACCCAAAGGTAGAACCCCACCACCGACAGCGGGATGAGAACCACGGCCAAAAAGGAAAGGACCAAACCAAAATGACGACGCCGGAAACGCGCCGCCTTTACCGTTCGACGTACGGGGCGGACATAGGGCTCCACCTTCTCGACCTTCCGGGGGGCCGGAGCAGGTTCGGCAGACGCGCTGTCTTTCGGGGTCATTTCACTCATTTTGCTTCCGGAAGATGGTTTGAACTTCTAAGGAATCTTTTACATACTGATCCCGGTATTGCCAGCACTGGAGCAAACCGTAATGTCGCGTCCCTCTGCCCAGGTTAGTCCCGTCGCGCATGGTGCAAATCGAAGCTTTGCGACGTTCAGAGCCGTCTCGGCCTTGATCCTGCGCGAAATGGCCACGCGCTACGGGCGCTCCCCGGGGGGCTATGCTTGGGCCGTGTTGGAGCCGCTGGGCGGCATCGCTGTCTTGGGTTTCGGATTTTCTCTTCTGGTGCGCACACCGCCATTGGGAACCAGTTTCCTGTTGTTTTTCGCAACGGGCTTCCTGCCGTTCGGGATGTACAACAACCTCGGTTCTGCGGTGGGGCGATGCATCAACTTTTCGCGCGCCCTGCTCTTCTATCCCGCCGTGACCTGGGTGGATGCCGTTCTGGCGCGGTTTATCCTGGGCGTTCTGACCGAAACCCTCGTGATCATCATCATCCTGACGGGACTGGTTCTGACCATCGATAGCCGTATCATCCTGGACGTTGGCGCAATTGTTCAATCAATTTGCCTGGCCGCTGCGGTGGGGTTAGGCGTGGGTCTTCTGAATTGTGTCCTGTTCGGGCTCTTCAACATCTGGATGCAGATCTGGAGCATCCTCATGCGACCCATGTTCTTGATCTCAGGCGTTCTTTTTCTTTACGAAAGCATGCCACGCGCGCTACAGGATATCTTGTGGTACAATCCGATCATGCATGTCACGGGATTGATGCGGCGCGGTTTCTACAGCAGCTATGAAGCCTCCTATGTCAGCATCAGTTATGTGCTGCTGTTTGCGGGAGTCTGTGGGTTTCTAGGGGTCGTCTTGATGGGCAGGTATCACCGTGTCATTCTCAACCGGTAGCCGCAATTAGGGGCGCGAAGACGCTGGATTGGCCCATGCCAACACGCGGGCGTGAGGGATCTGAGTGCGCCGCAGCAGCCCGTCGCGGATCGCGCGGCCCAGCAGCATCAGGTAGCGTCCCCGTTCTCCCGAGTGGAACCGGGCCTTGAGCGCCCATTTCACCATCATCATCAGCAGCACCAGCCAGAACCACGGACCAGCAGCCAGGCGATAGACCATCAGCAGATTACGGTAATGATAATAGGATTTCCAAAGAGGACGGAAACGCTGATCAGCGCCTGAAATGGTGGTAAAATCATGTTCGAACCGAATGGCGGGATCAAACAGGATCGTGCCCCCTGCTTGTCTCATAGCCAGCGAATAGAGCACATCATCGCCGTAGATGAACAGCGACCCATCTGGATACCCCACTGTCTTGATCGCCGCGCGCGAAACAAACAGCCCGACAAAGGATCCGCTGTCGACGGCCCTGAAATCACTGCCCTCGTAATCGGCGGGATTTAGGTGAAACCCGGCCCGTCCGCGTCCCCGTAGTGCGCCCTTTAGCGTGCGCCAGACCATGCCGCGGTGCCAGAAAGGATTAAGCGTGGGGCGATTCATATCACAAATCCGCCCGTCAGGATGGTAGACTGCCGCCGACCACGCCATCGCACTGCTGCGGTCAGCATCCAAAAAGGCCGCTACGGCCCCCGGCGCAGGGCGCGCATCGTCGTCCATGACCAGGATCCACTCAGGATTAAAGGTATCTACGGCAAAGCGCATCCCTGCCTCAAACCCGCCTGCTCCGCCGCCATTCACCGCACAGCGCTGCACCACCAGATGCGGATCATTCTGGGCCGCCAGCCAGCCAGCCGTCCCATCCGTACTGGCGTTATCGATCACAATGATACGATCTAGCCCTTCTGAGGTCGCCGCCAACAGACGCGCCACGGTCAGACGAAGCTGGTCCAGCCGATTGTACGTCACGACAACTGCTACAAGGCGCTGTGACAGGGGCGGCAGCGTGGTTTGCATCCTAAGTATATCTCCAGCCTGAAACTCCGTGTGGCTCTGGTCATAGTTCTTCCGCCAAGTCAAACACCGCAGGCCGCTCCCGGCACTTCGGGTTGCTTTCTGACCCCAATCTGGCAAGAAGGTCCAGGTTTTCAGGTTCAAGGAATTTCCCGATGAAGATCGAAGAAACAGCATTGCCGGGGGTCGTTGTTTTGACCCCGGCCCGCCATGGAGATGCCCGCGGCTTTTTTTCCGAAAGCTGGAATAAGGCGCGGATGGAGCAAGCTGGTCTACATTATGACTTCGTGCAGGACAACCATTCCCTCAGTGAGGCGGCGGGCACAGTGCGGGGCCTGCATTTCCAAAAGCCCCCCCATGCACAGGCCAAGTTGGTACGGTGCGGGCGTGGGGCACTTTTGGACGTGGCCGTCGACATCCGCCGCGGCAGCCCGACATATGCTCAATGGGTCGGCGTCGAGCTTTCGGCGCAGAACGGTAAGCAACTGCTGATCCCTGCGGGTTTCCTGCATGGGTTTGTGACCCGTGCACCCGACACTGAGATTATCTACAAATGCACCGATTACTATGCCCCTGACTGCGATGCTGCCGTGCGCTATGATGATCCTGATATCGGGATCGACTGGGGATTGGGCGAAGACGCGCCACGGCTTTCGGCAAAGGATGCTCAAGCGCCCCGGCTGGCGGATATCGACACACCATTCAGCTTCGAAGGCCAGGACACATGAAAATTCTCGTAACCGGCGGTGCTGGCTTCATCGGATCGGCAGTTGTGCGGCTTGCTGTGGCGCGGGGGCATCGGGTGGTCAATCTCGATGCTCTGACCTATGCCGCCTGCCTTGATAACGTGGCCGAGGTGGCCAACAGCCCTCTTTATACGTTTGAGCATGCCGACATCCGGGATCGTGCCGCGCTGGACCGCATTTTAAAGACCCACAAACCCGATGCAATCATGCATCTGGCAGCCGAAAGCCACGTCGACCGCTCGATTGATGGGCCGGGTAATTTCATCGAAACTAACATCACCGGCACCTATCACATGCTGGAAGCCGCGCGCGCCTACTGGACCGCGCAGGGCCGGCCCAACACATTCCGCTTTCACCACATTTCGACGGATGAGGTTTTCGGGTCGCTGGGCCCCGCAGGCATGTTCACCGAAGACACCCCCTACGATCCCCGCAGCCCCTACTCCGCATCTAAAGCCGCAAGCGACCACTTGGTGCGCGCTTGGGCCGAAACCTACGGGCTTCCCGTGGTCCTGACCAATTGCTCTAACAACTACGGGCCCTACCATTTCCCTGAAAAACTGGTCCCCGTGGTGATCCTGAACGCGCTGGCGGGCAAGCCGTTACCGATCTACGGCGACGGCGCTAACATCCGCGATTGGCTCTATGTCGAGGATCACGCCGACGCGCTTTTATGCGTGCTGGAGAAAGGCAAGCTGGGCCGATCCTATAACATCGGGGGTGAGAATGAGCGCACCAATTTGAAGCTGGTTAAAACGATCTGTGGGATCCTGGATGAAAAGCGCCCCCGCGACAGTGGCACCTATGCGGACCTAATCACCTTCGTCGCCGACCGCCCCGGCCATGATGCGCGTTATGCTATCGACCCTGCCCGCATGAACACCGAGCTGGGTTGGCATCCTTCCGTTACCGTCGAGGAAGGCCTTGCCCTAACCGTGCAATGGTATCTGGATAATGAAACTTGGTGGCGCGCGCTACAGGCCCGCGATGGCGTGGGCGAGCGTCTGGGGAAGACCGGATGATCCTCGTTTTTGGCAAGACCGGCCAAATCGCCACTGAGCTTCAATTGCAAGCCGATGTCACAGCTCTGGACCGTCACGCTGCCGATCTGAGCGATCCGGCGTCCTGTGCAGCCGCGATCAGAGAGCACCGCCCCGATGTGGTGATTAATGCGGCAGCCTACACCGCCGTAGACCGCGCCGAGGAGGAGCCCGACCTTGCCCAGATGATCAACGCGCAGGCCCCCGCCGCCATGGCGCAGGCCTGCGCGGATCTGGGTATTCCGTTCCTACATGTCTCGACCGACTATGTATTTGACGGCAGTGGCACAGACCCGTGGCAGGTCAATGACCCGATCGCCCCCCTGAGTGTTTATGGGCGCACCAAGGCTGCGGGCGAAGAGGCGGTGCGCGAGGCCGGCGGGGCATATGCGATCCTACGCACGTCTTGGGTGTTCTCGGCCCATGGCAACAACTTCGTCAAAACGATGCTCCGCCTGTCAGAGACACGCGACGCATTGAGTGTGGTCGATGACCAAATCGGTGGCCCGACCCCCGCAGCCGGCATCGCAGCGGCTTTGCTAGATATGGCGCGGGCAATGCGCACAGGCCAAAGCGGCGGCACCTATCACTACGCTGGCACGCCATCCACGAGTTGGAAATGTTTCGCGCGCGAAACATTTGCTGCGGCGGGGCGGAAGGTTGACGTGACTGGAATCCCCACATGCGACTACCCGACACCGGCCACACGTCCCCTTAACTCAAGGCTCGACTGCTCAGCGTTAGAGTCTGACTTCGGGATATCCCCCCCAATTTGGAAAGCCAATTTGGCACAGATTGTAAGAAAGTTATTATTATGACGGACCAAAGCACGAAGGCGCGCAAGGGCATCATTCTGGCTGGCGGGTCGGGCACGCGGCTGTACCCGATCACCGTCGGCGTTTCCAAGCAGCTTTTGCCGATCTATGACAAGCCGATGGTCTATTATCCTTTGTCGGTCCTGATGCTCGCGGGTATCCGCGAGATTGCTGTGATCACCACGCCACAGGATCAAGACCAATTCCAGCGCACGCTGGGAGACGGCAGCCAGTGGGGACTGCAGATCACATACATCCAACAACCCTCACCTGATGGGCTGGCGCAGGCCTATATCCTAGCTGAAGAATTTCTAGACGGGGCATCAAGCGCGATGGTTCTGGGCGACAATATTTTCTTTGGCCATGGGCTGCCCGAGCAATTGGCCGAGGCAGACAATAAGCAGGAAGGCGGGACCGTATTTGGGTACCGCGTGCATGATCCGGAACGCTATGGAGTGGTTGATTTCGCTCCCGATGGCACGGTGCGTTCGATCATCGAAAAACCGGAAGTACCACCATCGAATTACGCGGTCACTGGACTCTACTTCCTCGACGGTACGGCGCCTGCACGCGCACGCAAGGTCCAACCCTCCGCGCGCGGCGAGCTGGAGATCACCGCTTTGCTGGAAAGCTATTTGCATGATGGCAGCCTAACAGTGCAGCAAATGGGCCGAGGGTATGCGTGGCTCGATACGGGCACCCACGCAAGCCTTCTTGACGCGAGCAACTTCGTAAGAACTCTATCAAGCCGTCAAGGTATGCAGGTGGGTTGCCCCGAAGAGATCGGGTTTTCGAAGGGTTGGATCAGCCGCTCCGAACTGGCTGAGCTGGCTGAAAGATACGCTAAGAATACTTACGGTACCTACTTGGCATCTTTGCTGAAATAGAGAAATGTTTCGCGCGCGAAACATTTAAAACAGGCTCTATCCTGACGGATAGAGCCTGTTTTGTTAAGAACTCTCAAGCCATCGCAACAGACGGGCGCGCAATTCAGGTGTAAGGGCAGGGCCACTCAGCTCGATCCGACCGTCTGATTTGTACACGCGCACATGCAGGCCGTCGCGTAGGTCCCGCTCGGAATACGCTGGCAGGGCAGTTGTATTTTTGCGGTCTTTAGAGTCTGATTCTACTGCGAGCCCCTGCGTCAGAAGCTGCATCTCATCCTCTGGCGTTTCCACCCGCCCGTCCTGAAGTTCAGCCCGTAGACGCGCCCCCAGATCCGTGTCACGCTCTAATGCGCTTGAGAGTTGCAGGCCTAAACGCTCTCCAATGGACTGCGGAAAACGAAGGGCGCCATCAAGGGCACCGACAATCGTCAGGAAGGATCTGATCTTGGATCGCTTGGCGCGGGAGGCCGTTCCGAAAAGATTCAGCAATGCCCTTTTTTCAGTGTCGAACACACCCTGTTCCACGGCCTTAGCGGCGATACGGGCACGCTCAAAGTAGCTTAGACCCACGCGGATCTCGTTTTCCTCGACCATCGCGATATAGGCATCCGAGGCATCATTGGGCCGGCGCTCAATCGCAAGCACAGTGCCGTCGCCGTGACCTTCCGCATGAAGTTGCATCAGCGCCGTGCAGCGCCGCCACCCTGAGATCAGGCCGTAACCACCCTCTGCCAGCGCCACGACCTCGATCGGGGTTTGCTGGCCGCGGTCGCGCAGAGAGCTAACGAGGGCCGCCATATCATCGTCATCATGTGCGATCCGGTCGCGCACCAAGTGATCAAGCCGGATCGCAGACAGCGGCAGGGCGGCGATCATCCGACCCTGCGCGCGCGCCTCATGCAGTTCGCGGCTTACTTCCTGCAAAGCAGCTGTGGCCGAGGCTTCAGAAGCGACGTCCGCGATTGGGGCGCGCATACCCCCCAAGGGCGCCATGGATTTCGTCTCAGGCGCCCTCACGGAGAAATCAGGATTCAAGAAATCGGGGTTGGCGGGGGTCAAGCGTTTGCGTTTGGCCATGGGGCGTCTCCTGTTGCGGGGGCCGGGCGAGGATCGGCGTGAGGTTTAAACATTCGGCAAAAGGTCCGCATGGTCATTAAACAACCTGCGCACCGGTGTCTCTGGAAGCCAGTTCGTCTCGCCTCCAGGCTCCGATCAGCAACTGTTTGAATGCGGCGTAGGTCGCATCAAACGTTTCACGACCGCGTACATAGGTCTCACGGTTAAAATCACGGTAGTCGGCTTCGTAAATGCCCTGTACCTGTTCGCCAGCCTGTCCGATCAGCGCGGTGAAATCCTGTCGATGCGGCGAGAGAGCGGTGCCAAGATAGCTTTGCATTAATGCAGCAAGTTCTGCCTGCTGCGCGCCATCATACCGAGTGACCACCGCGCGCACCGCGTCCCATTCGAAATTAAGCCCCTCGCGCCCCAGGGCTCGGGCTGCCATATTCTCAGCCTCCTCAATGGAGCCGAAGGTGGCATGCAACATGTCAAAGAACCGACCGGTACTGTCGAATTCCAGAAACGAAGCCCCAAGCGGCACCAGCAGGATGTCAGCGGCGGCCAGCCCGTTGATTGTCAGATAGCCAAGGGCAGGGGGGGTATCGAGAAAGATCACGTCGTAGTCGTCCAGCACGCCGTCAGCTGCGAACATATCCGTCAGCGCATCCCACAGCTTCCAACCACGCGCCTGCATGCGCCAGACCGGCACTTGGAATTCGGCCCAATAAAGGTTGAGCTGCGCGCCGATGAGGTCGATGTTGGGCCAGTGAGTGCTCTGGATCAGGCTTTTGCTATCGACCTTCAAGGCCTCGGTAAGCGTATCATCAAGCGGCAAAGGCCCCTCGCCGCGGTCCATTCGGCGCTGGTTCTCCAAACGCAACTGTAGTGCGTAGTGGCGTGCCATTAGCGGGAACACTGTCTGCCATTCGTCCTTGACCGCACCGCCAAAGATCGAGGTCATGGAGCCTTGGGAGTCCAGATCAACCACCAGCACCTTATAGCCATCAAGGGCCGCGGACATGGCCAGATGCGCCGCCGTCGAGGTCTTGCCCACACCCCCTTTGAAATTGGCTACGGCGACCATCTTGGCGGGCAAACCCTTAGGGCGGTAGGGCAAGTATTCTTTGGCTTTGGACCCCTCGTTGCCGAAATGCGCACGCAGGCGCTGAACTTCATCAAGCGTAAACCACTTGGCGCCGCCCGCCGTTTCGGAAATCCCTTGCGGCAAATCGGGGTTCTGTTTGAGCACTCGGCGAAAATGACCTGTGGCGACGGGGATTAGGTAACGGGTAATTTCCCAGGTCGAGAACCGACGCAAGCTTCGCCCGCTTTCTCCCTGTAAGCCGCGGTTTTGCAGATCCTGTCGGCCAGTGTCACAAGCATGCGCCAGCTTTTTAAAGTTTTCTGTGGTGGTCGGTGTACCCAGTGCTGCATTGGCCTGATCGGGGTCGATGTGGAAATAGGGGGGCAGATGGCCCGCTGTTTCGGGTGGCATGAATGCTCCTAATGTGCGTCGTTTCCGGTACCGTACCATAAAAGAGCGAACATGAAACTAAAGATGCTACATCGTCAGAGTTTTCTGAGAAAATAAGGCGGTATCAGTCTGTAGGATGGGACATATTTGAGGCAATTTGGAAATTTTTTCAGTTATATTTGGTTATAATACAGTTACAGGGACATTCTACCTTCGTTTAAATGTTTAAAACCAAAGGGTAAGCCCCGGTTTTTCCAAGCTCTCCGACTCTGAACCCCCGATACGGTGACTCTGATCCCCCGAAAAGATGACTCTGGTCCCCCGATAGCAGTTCTGGACGGGGGGGTATCTATGACTTTAGGTTAGGTGTCACTGAAACCCCGAAAGAATCGGGGCAGTATAATCTGAGTGATATGCGGGCGACATGATCCGCAACCTCGGGCGAGCAGTGACACAAGGTGCGACAGCGCACCTGCAGGCAGGGTGACAGCCATGACCGATATTCCTGTATCCAGCTTGTCGCCGGACCGACATCCTACGGCAGATTTTTTCGTCTGCGATGTATTTGATGCAGCGCCCAAAGATGACTTGGGCACGATGGAGCATCCGATTTTCTCCCTTTCGACCCGGCCCGACAAACGCATTTTGTCCTATGCGCATGGTGGGACCACCATCGAGGTGATCCCCTCGGTCAAAGGGCGGGCAACAATCCATGACAAGGACATTCTCATTTTCTGCATCAGTCAGTTGATGGCGGCAGTGAATGCAGGACGTAAAATTTCGCGCCACATTACTCTTAAAGCACACGACCTGCTGGTAGCGACCAACCGCGATACATCCGGGGATGCCTATGCCCGTCTGAAGGATGCGTTCGAGCGTCTGGCGGGGACACGCATCACTACGAATATGGCCACTGGCGGGATTGAGACGACACAGGGTTTAGGCCTTATCGAATCCTGGGAGATCAAGCGCCGTGCGCGGGGCGGGCGGATGATCTCTGTCGGCGTCACACTGAGCGAATGGTTGTTCCGTGCTGTGCAGACCAAGTCCGTGCTGACGTTGAGCCGGGACTATTTTCGCCTGCGCAAGCCCTTGGAGCGGCGCATCTATGAGTTGGCACGCAAGCATTGTGGCCGACAGCGCGAATGGCGGGTAAGTGTCACAACGCTGCATAAGAAGTCCGGATCTGCGGCCCCTCTGCGGGTGTTCCGCGCGGCTCTGCGCAAGATGGCCAGCGCGGCTCATCTCCCTGATTATGACATGCTCGAAGAACCCGGTGATCTGATGGTCTTCTCACGCCGTCCCGTGGTGCTAGAGCATGGCAGTGCGCCGCAGCTGAGCGTGGATGCGCTAGAGGCCGCACGCGCATTGATGCCTGGTGTAGATGTCTACGCGCTGGAAGCCGATTGGCACAGCTATTGGGACCGCAACGGGCAGGCCGTCTTGCGCAATGCGGACCTGGCGTTCCTGGGCTGGGTCCGGACACAGACAAAGAACACAACCGGGGGGTAAGATATTCTTAAGTTAAAACTGCCAATTTAACTGAAGGTGGCAGATTTCCGCGCCGGGTGTGGACCGCTTGCGGCGACGTCTTTCTATTTCCTCACGCAGGCCGTAATCGCGACCCAATCAACCAATAGGTTCCCCAACAGCTTTCGTGTTCCGGAGTTTTCTTTTCCGGCGCCCATGTAAAAGGAAAAGACGGCCCATGGTCTATGCTACCGATTTAGAACTCTACATGCTGGAACTCGTCAACCAAGAACGATCTGCACTCAATCTGGACCTCTTTGAGCTTGAAACGAACCTCAACCAATCTGCGGATGATCATTCGGAATGGATGCTGGAGAACAATGTGTTTTCCCATACGGGCGTTGATGACACGTCTCCGACACAACGCATTCGGGCTGCGGACTTCGATCTGTCGGGCAGCTGGCGCACCGCGGAAAACCTCGCCATCCAGTCAGAGCGGGGCGAAGAAGGCTATCGCGACGATGTTGCAAACCTGCACAGGCTGTTGATGGAGAGTCCCGGTCACCGGGCCAATATTCTTAGCCCCGATCTGGATTACATCGGGATTGGGATCGACATCGGTTCCTTTACCTACAGCTCTGGTGCGACGGCCCTTTCGGTTGTCGCGACCCAGAACTTCGGCAGCACTGAGGGCCACGTCGATTTGGACGATTTGAACGGGGATAGGGGAACTCCAGAGGCTGACACCGTCCCGTCCGGCCCCGAGGACAGCGGGGATGTTGTCGCAGGCGCGGTCCTCACCGGGGGCGCGGACGATGAGGTTCTCAACGGGGGCGCGGGAGATGACACCCTCCATGGGGGGGATGGAAACGACACTCTGAACGGGGGAGAGGGGAACGATTATCTGCATGGCGGTAGTGATGCCGACCGGATCTGGGCCAGCGCCGGCAACGACCGGGTTCTGGGCGGTGCTGGCGATGATGTGATTGGTGGCATGGACGGCACCGACACGATCTGGGCTGGGTCGGGCAACGATACCATATATGCCGGCAACGGGAGTGATGTCGTCGGTGGTGGCAACGGTAATGATGCTATCTGGGGAAATCGCGGAGATGACCGGATCTGGGGTAATGATGGGCATGATACCATCGATGGCGGGCAGGGGCATGACACACTTGATGGCGGCAATGATGCAGACCGGATCTGGGCAGGGACCGGCAATGATCTGCTTCTTGGCGGTGCGGGAGATGACGTACTGGGCGGCATGGACGGTTTCGACAAGATTTGGGCCGGGTCGGGCGATGACACGATCTACGCGGGCGGTTGGAGCGATACCGTGGGAGGCGGCGACGGCAACGATGTCATCTGGGGGGCGAATGGCAACGACCTGATCTGGGGTGGAGACGGCCACGACAAGATAGATGGAGGCTTGCACAATGACAGCCTCTACGGTGGCGGCGGCGACGACCGCATCTCGGGAGATGCGGGCAATGACAGTCTCATGGGCAGCTGGGGACGCGATACCCTCAGAGGTGGGGCTGGTGACGATACGCTTGAAGGGGGGGCGGGCAATGACCTGCTTACTGGAGGGACAGGCGACGACACCTTCGTATTTGCGGTGCGGAGCGGGCGTGACGAAATCTCTGATTTTGACGATGGCGATGTCCTGCGTCTCGACGAAGACTTGTGGAGCGCCACCCACGGCCAACTGAACACGCAGCAGGTCGTCTCGACCTTTGGCAGAGTTACGGACGGCAACACCACTTTGGAGTTCGACGGCGGAGAGGTTCTAGTGCTCAACGGAGTGAACGATCTGATCGAGATTGAGCTGTTCTAGACTCAAGCCGAAAATAGATACGCGGGGCCGTCTGTGTGATGCATGCAGACGGCCCGGTGGTGGGGGCATTTTCCAGAGCGAAGCCAATGTGGTACTTTCGTGGAACCGGATTTCAGTACCCAGAGACCACCTTTTCAACATACTTCCTGATTTTCGGGCTCTTCTCGTGATCTACCTTTCTGCCAAATAGGCAGTCCTTCTCTTCCATCAGCAGATCAAATTTCCCGTCATTGAGCGGCCGCATGTACCCCTGAAACGCACGTAGTGAATCATTGGAAATTTTATCAAGGGGAAGTGCATTACCACTGCGAACAACCATCGGGATAAACGATTCATCAGGCTCAAAACAGTCTGAAAAAAGACCTATCATTATAGTAGTCGGTTTGGCTCGTTTAGTGAGCAGCAGTAAGCGTTTGAGTTTAACTCTCTAAACTGCCCGTCTTACTTAGAAACTCAACGTCTTCCAGAATGCTGGGTGTCAGGCGGACTCCGTTAAATGTTTGGTAGATGTCGTTAGCATCGTAAATCTTCTGAAAACTGGAGCAAAGCTCTTCACGTGTGTAGCGCCTTGGTGCTCCGCCCAGACCGAGCACCGTGTTGTTGGCATCAACCGTATAGGCATCGCCCTGATAAACAGCCTCACTTGCGCTCCAGACGGAAGGCACCTGATATCTGGCGAGCGGCTCGGATAGAGAGGGGTCGTCTTGCGGTTCCGTATCCAGCCCCATGCTGTGCAACAAGCGCCGCGCCATTTCGGCAAGGACAAGCTGTGAAGGGTGGTTGAAAGTGAAGAACAGCCGCTGGTTGTCTGCATTGGCAGCTAGGAAGTCTGAGATCGCCACATGACAGCGCGCCTCCTTCTTTTCCAGCTCTGCGATTGAAAGCGCGTGCGTGGAGGCGATGAAGGCGGGGTCGAAATGGTCCAGCGCATTCGGATCGACCTGACCTGTATGCTTCCAACTCCGGTAGAGGCGAATGTCATGCAGCGCTTCGAGAGGGCCCATCAGACGGCCCAACTTGGGGTGCGTGAAATAGCGCAGATAAGGTTGCTGGCCCGTGTAGAAAATATTCGGCCAGATCACCACCTTATCCCCGAACCGTTCCTTAAGGTTGGCGCTGGCCAGATGGGCAGGCTGGAACCCGTCTTGGGTTAGTTGAGCAAAAATCACGTCAGCCTGTGCGATTTGCGCCAGTTGTTCGGCCTTCTGTTCGGCTTTGGACAGATGCAGAATAATAGGTTTGAGAATACGCATGTCCGGCGCTACACGTTCTATCTGTGCGCTGACCGGGCGGGCCTGACAGTTGGCGATGACCTGTATCTGCATCAGACATTCCCCTCTTGCGGAGGTTTTGTCAGTTTATCGCGGGACCAGCAAGCCATTCATCTATATCCTTAGAAAGGTTGGATAGATGAGTATTGGACAACGACCATGTTTGCGGCTTTTCACTGCTCATCATTTCCGTTTTAATTATCGATGTGGTCACTTTCGCCATGGTAAATTTCTCAGCTCGCTGATCCCATGGCGGGTTGTGCCAATCCGGAGCTATGCGAAAAACTTTCAATCCGGGGTGGCTCCTGAACATTGAAAGATGAAGCTGGGAGCCAGAGATACCTGCAATTTCAGTCGCCTGATTAATGAGAATAGCCTGTTGCTCTAGGCTCAATTCTTCTGGGCGGATAATTTCAAAGCCGCGTGACAAAAACTCATTCTCAATTAGGTATTCATTTTGTACAGATCGATTGGAGACATTGCTCCCAGATCTGGTCAAGTAGACCTTTTTTGGCAAGCCTTTTTCACATTGGGCGTTCTTAGCCAGGTTTGCCGAGGCACGCCGCATAACATCGAAATATAAATGGTTCACGCCTTGATGTGCGTGTACGGTTATTCGGCTAGGGATGAAAAGAGACCTAATTATTGCAGGCTTGGAAACAATTTTTATATCCTCAAAGTTAACTTCGAGCGCATTCAAAAAATCCTTTAAATACCGAGGCCAATGTTCATAAGACGCATTTAGTGAATGTGTACTAACTGCCACAAACTGCATCTTTCGATATTCATCCTTCAAGCCTTCAATAACATCTGGCCAGTGTCTTGAAGGCGTCTCAAGCAACATGTGGCCAAAATGCTTGGTTGCCCTTTCCAAAAGAACGCAATCACCATCAATGACTTCGGTCGGGGTATTCAATTTTGCGAACCACTGCCGTGAAACATTAAACTCAATCTTGGGCGTGGCGAGAAATGCTTCGAAGAAACTGTCGTGAAAAAACTCATTGTTTTCACTAACAAGAAGTCTCCCACGGCGTTTTTTCCATGGGCGGGGCAATGGGGTACCTGAATCTTCTTCTGTTCGCCCAGCGAACCCCTGAGGATAGAGGGTGCAATTATTGAGGTGAAGTATGTATGGAATGTTCGGAACGCCGAATTTGCCAAACGCGTTGAACGAATAGGCCTCCATTTCTTCAAAGAGGTATATTGAGTCGTTTTTTTGTTTTGAAAAGGGTTCGGATCGGTGGGGAAAAATCTCAATAGGTTTGAAGCTCAGTGAAGTTTCTTCATTCATTTTAAAGTCTTCCAGTCGGGTTCTATTTTGACCAGGATTTTTCCATCTATTTAACTCTATGGGTTAGCCGGGCAATTTGGGGTGAGCTGTATTTTCGTGAGATGCTCGCCCCACTTTTTGCAGATAATTCGTTAGCCTAATCCCTGTTCAACAGAGTTTCTGCATGGGCCAGCACCCGTGCATCGTCGAGGTTGGATTGGGTGAGCAGTTTGATCACTTCCGGGTCCGGGGCACTATCTTTGCCGGTGACATTAGAGCGCACGACCTCACCGTTGAACGAGGGGTGAAATTTCTGCACCAGAGTATTGAGCCTGTCGATGAAGCCGGTGAAATCCGACACCAGCCCGACCAGGCCTTCAGCATGAATCTTCTTCAGCCCGGCGATTGCACGGTCCAGTTCCGGAGCATCGCCGCCTTGTAGTGAGGCAAGGCGGCTGGTCTGGAAATTGCGACACTGGCGGTCGTTGCCAACAGCAAGGCGGGCTTTGATATAGCCTTCTAGGTCCGCAGTCTTGGCTAGATTTGCCCCCCAGTTATCGACCTGCTGCTGGCGCTCGAACTTGTAGGCGGAGATCACTCTTTTAACAGGATCTCGCAGCAGGATCAGCGGTATGATTTTTACGCCGTCAACCTGCGGCAATGGGCCAATGGCGGTGTGGGTGGAATAGGCGACCCCTTGGGGGGTGGCGCGGATCCAGTCCTGCACCAAGGGTGTGTTGTTGCCGCCCTTGGGGGCGAATTCTTGCGTCAGCCAGCGGTCTTGAAAATGTCCTTTCAAGATCGCGTCAAGGGAGGTGCCCGCATTCTTGAACAGGTGGTAGTGCAGCAGGACGGTACGAGGTGAAGATGACACGAGAGGAGCGCCCTTTGTTTTGGTCGACCTGGCAGGCCATCGGCTCGGGATCGATATGGTGGTTTTATGGATGCCATTAAAGAAAGGCATTTTGTCAGTTTATACACTGCTACGAAAGCATTCTTGCCCAGGGGGCTGCAATTTCCGCAGCCTTCAGGCCGCGCCGGTGGGGCGCGTGTCAGTCGAACTGGCCGAACAGATCTGCGCTTTCGAAGGCTGCGCGCATCAGCTTACGGCCGTTCTCAAAGGAGAACTTCGTGCAGGCGAGGTCATGGCCATTGTCGGACAGGGTCTGCCACAGGGTTTCATCTGCGCTCAGCCGTTCCAGCGCTGCAATCCAGTCTTCGGGCTTGTCCGCAATCAGACAGTCGCGGCCGTCGCGCAACCCGATACCCTCAGCCGCCACGGGGCTAAGGATGCAAGGAATGCCGCTGGCGAGCGCGCTAAGCACCTTGCCCTTGATCCCGGCACCCGACAGCAGGGGAGCGACAAAGATCAGATGTCGGTCATAGGCATCCGATAGGTCTTCGATGAAGCCCACGGGTTTGACTAGTGGGCTAGCGAGGCTTTTGACATCGTCCTTCATGCGCGAGCCATAAAGCGTCAGCACCAGGTTGGAGCCTTTTTGCTCCAGCCGGTCCATGACGTTCCGGGCGAACCACTGTACGCCCTCAACATTGGGCTGGTGTTGGAACCCCCCAAGGAAAGACACGCCTTCGCGCCCGGCGCGCGGAGGCACGGTCTCAGGACATTCCAGTACCCAAGGGCAGGTCATCACGTTAACGTCCCCTTCGGACTGGGCCTCAATCACCGCTTGTTCACGGTCGTTATAGGACAGCATCACATCAACGCTACGCATCGCGGCGAATTCTTCTTCCCGGACCTGACGTGCGGCTTCTTTTTGGGTCTCGTCCTTCTCCGCGATCGCGCGGCGCAGCAATCGGAGGTAGTGTAAATCGGCATTGTTCATGATGATGCGCGCCTGCGGATTGACCGCGCGGATCTTGGGAGCCGTATCGTTCACCACATGGTAGCGGGTGATGTAGAAAGCATCGAATTCTGCGCCGCGGGCATCTAAGAATTCATTTATGCTAACGTAGAAAGGCGCGGTGATCACCTCGACCCCCATTTTCTCCAATTCGGTGGTGTACTTTGCCATATAGGCAACGTTTTCCGCGATGAACGTTACCTTGTACCCCAGTGACTGGACCAGCTTGATTTCCTGGACCGCAGCGTAGCTGCCCGCGCTTTGATCAGGCATCGGGGTTGTGGAATCGACGAACAACACCCGGCCGATGATGCCACGGTCCTTTTCCAGATCGGGTGCTGTGCCGGTCTTAGAAAAATTGCTGAACGCCCGGGCCCATTTGCGTTTGAACTTGGGCCGGTTGACTTCCTGATAGCGTTTGTAGCCTTTGGATGTATCGGTCCCGCTGGTCATTCCCTCGTAGTGGTAGACGACTGAGGAAGGCACATACCAGGTCGTATAGCCCGCATCGCGAACCTTGAAGGCGAAATCGGTATCCTCGAAATACATCGGCTCCAGATAGCTGCTGAGGCCATCAACCTCGTCCCAGATGGTTTTGGTGGTCATCATCGCGGCACCCGACAGATAATCTGCCTGGCGGGCATAGGAGAAACGAGGGTCATGTGGGTTCTGACGGTTTCCGTAGTTCCACGGATCACCCGAATTCCAAATGATGCCGCCCGCATCCTGCAATGTCCCGTCGGGATAGAGCAGCTTGGAGCCGACAAGGCCCACATTGGGAAAACGATGAAACGCGTCGATGAGCGCGTCGAGCCAGCCTGTCGTAGGCTCGGTGTCATTGTTGAGCAGCACCACGTACTTCCCACGTGCGCGGGCGGCCCCCGCATTGCAGGCCCGGATGAACCGCTGGGCTTCTTCGTTGTGGATTACAGTAATGCCGCTGACCAAATTCTCGATCTCTGCGGTTTCATCCGTGGAGGCATCATCGACCAGGATCACCTCAAAGCTGGCCTTGTTCCATGCCAGCAGCAGCGCGGCGAGGCAGGCATAGGTTACGTTAACCTTGTTGTGGGCGGGAATGACGACCGAGACATCGGGGGCTTCCACCTGAGGAAAGACGAGCGGCTTGCGCTTGAGGTTCTCATGGCCCGCCTCCAATGCCTCAATGGCAATGCTGAGTTGGGGCAGCAGTTCGGGGTCCGTGCCATCGGCAAGGTGGTTGCGCAGCGCGCTGAAGCGCTGTGGCGACTGGGGGAAGAGATCGCTGGGGTAGGGGCCTTTCGTTTCTGCAATCAGCGTATCAAGCGTTGTGGTCTGGCGGCGCGGCAGGAACCAGTTGCGCCAGAGACTAACGCTGCCGGAGGCATCGCGTATATCGAGCAGCGTATGTTGCCCGGTTAGGTATTCCGCCGGAAAGCGCAGGCTATTGTGGCCCTGTTTGAGGTGGATCGCGAAGCCAGGTGCTCCGTTCAGCCAGACGGTGGCAGGCAGGGTCTGATCGGAATTGAAGTCCAGGACATGCCCCCAATCGTTGCGCAGGGACAGAGACAGCGGCTGCAGGGACATCAGCGTGTGGCGCTCCTTGCCTGATGCCAGTGCGATCTCCGTGCCACGGCCCTGGGAGACCGTGTCGATGGTGGCGCGGTACCATCTGGCCCCCGGCACGGGGGTTTCGGCGTGCGTGGCATTGGCCACCAGGGCCGACATGCCAGTCGTGCCGGCGGCGCGCAAGCGCGGACGCGCGATGAAAAAGACGGCCGGGGCATCTTGTGTGGTCGCCGCGGAGTCGCGGCTATCGAGGTGGAGGCTTAGATGCAGCGTCCGGTCGCTTTGAGGCAGGGGGAGTTCCACCGGCTGGTACAGATCAGGGTCTGTTCCCCCTACATGACCGCTGCCGAAGGAGCAGCGCAGTTCGTGCAAGACATGGCCATCACCATTGCGAAGTCGGACGATCAGATCTCCCTTGGCCCTATGCTGGGCCAGATTGGCCAGAAATACGCGCGGCCCATCCTGAGGCTCAATGACCAGCTCACCACCGAGGTCGATTTTCTGGGTGCGTGATTTGAAATCGGGAATGACGCGGAGGGTGTGCCACCCGTCCATCTGCCATTCACCCAGATCATCAAGCTGTTGGTAGGTGGTGGTGCTTTTCTGTGCGACCAATGGAAAGTTTTGAGTGATATGGGAGAGAGGTGGCTTATCCTCCATCTGCTTAAGCGGGAACTGCCGCCCCCCAACGTCGATGGCAAGGTCTGCCTCAATGTTTTTGCCAGCCGCTTTCACATAGACATTGCCGCCTACAACGAAAACCTCGGCAATTTTCGCAGCAGAATGGGATGCGGAAAAGAATGATGGCATGAAAGCTGTCTCCGAGGGAATGAGGGCGTGGTCAAATGGCGCGATTGAAACGTGATAGTCGGGGACCATGGCATTTTTGCGTGTCTCCAGATCGGCATGCAAGCGCATGATCTCACGCTGATCGGATGCGGGAAGTTGGCCGAGAAAGTTCTTCATGTGCTGGGCGGCTTCAGCGTTGTGATAGCCGCGGCTGCGTGGGTGACTGACGGCTTGAGACAGGTCGCGAACCACCAATCTTTCTTTTTGCATGCTATCATATAGTGCCACCCAATCGATCCCCCAACCCAGATTATTGCCGCTGTAATCCAGCGCGCGCAATGCAGGATAGAGCGCAGGATGTAGGGCCCAGACGATGCCATCGGTCTGGGCGACCCTCAGCAGAGTGGTGCCACTAATCACCCCCCGTCCAACCACCTCCGAGGGCCAGGGCGTCCAAGTGATATCGGGTGTCCATATCCCGAGGTCGTCGCGTGCATCGAAGCACGCTGCGCACCTTAGCGCCAGTGCCGCCCAGTCTTCACTATGCGCGTCCGCATGGACTTGCAGCATGATTTCGTCAGCGCCAATCATGTCAAGCGCGGCGCGGAACTTGGCACCGTAATACCAGCTTTGCGGGACTTGGACCCAGGTGCCAGGGCCCGTTTCGGGGCGATTGTCCTTGTTCGAGTAAATTACCGTCAGCCGATCGACTGATCCCTCCAAGGCCTGCGCGATATCGCGCGCCTTTTCGCCGTATCCTTCCCAGCTTATGATGACGGCATGAAGAAGCAACGGCATGCGGGTATCCTGCTCTGATCTGGTGTGGCCGTATCTATCTCACGAGAGCATCCTGTGCAATTCCAAGAGGTTCCTGCCGCCAACCCACGGCAATACAACTTGAACACGGCCTGTGTGGAGGATACCCAAGGTTATATTTTGATACTCTTTCAATTATTACGCACCATATGAAAGGTTCGTATGACCGACATGATATACCCGCTGCTACTGTGCGGAGGAGCAGGAACCCGTTTGTGGCCCCTGTCGCGCAAAAGCTACCCCAAGCAGTTCGCGAAGTTCACCGGCGACACGAGCCTGTTTCAGGCTTCTGTGTTGCGCCTTTCAGGGGCTGGCTTCGGTGCGCCGCTGATTGTCACCGGTGCCGATTACCGTTTTGTCGTGACCGAGCAACTGGCCGCGATAGAGAAAGCGGCCTTGACCACGCTGATCGAGCCCGAGGCGCGCAATACCGCTCCTGCGGTTTTGGCGGGCGCGTTGGCGCTTGAGGCCCAGAACGACGGTGCCGATACGCTGATGCTGGTGGCACCGTCCGACCATGTCATCGAAGACGCCCAACGGTTCCGCGATGCGATCGCCGCCGCTGTGCCCACCGCGCAGGCGGGGCGACTGGTAACTTTTGGGATCCGTCCCACGCGCCCCGAGACGGGCTATGGCTGGCTGGCCCTGTCTCAGGAACTGGAGGCGGATTTTGCGCCTGAGGCCCAACCGCTGGAGGGCTTTGTCGAAAAACCCGATGCGGCCACGGCGCAGACCCTGATGGAGGGAGGCAAGCATCTGTGGAACGCGGGCATATTTTTGTTCACCACCCGCGCGCTGATCACAGCCTTCGAGAAACATGCCCCGCAGATGCTAGAGACGACGCGACAAGCCGTGGCACAGGCCGATCAGGACCTGCATTTCACACGTCTGGCCCCCGATCCCTGGGCCACACTGGAAGACGATTCCATCGACTACGCAATCATGGAGAAGGTCGACAACCTCAGCGTCGTGCCCTACAGCGGAGACTGGTCCGATCTGGGCAGTTGGGAAGCTGTTTGGCGCGATGGGGAAAAAGACGCGCAGGGCGTTGTGACCACACCAGGAGCCACCGCTCTCGAGTGCCACAACACATTACTGCGGGCCGAGGACCCGCGGCAGCAACTGGTGGGCATTGGTCTGGAAGATATTATCGCGATCGCCATGCCCGACGCGGTGCTCGTCGCCCATCGTGACCATACTCAAGGGGTCAAGCAGGCAGTCAGCATGCTCAAGGCCCAAGGTATGGCACAGGCCGACACATTGCCGCGCGACTATCGTCCATGGGGCTGGTTCGAGAGCCTTGTCGTCGGCAATCGGTTTCAGGTCAAACGCATCGTCGTGCATCCCGGCGCGGCTTTGTCTCTGCAAAGCCACCATCACCGCGCCGAACATTGGATTGTCGTCGAGGGCACCGCACAGGTCACTGTTGATGACGAGGTGAAGCTGATCTCGGAAAACCAGTCGGTCTATGTGCCACTCGGAGCGGTCCACCGGATGGAGAACCCCGGCAAGATGCCAATGGTGCTGATTGAGGTGCAGACCGGCAGCTACTTGGGTGAGGACGACATTATCCGCTATGAGGACGTCTATGCCCGTGGCCAAGGTGCTAAGGGGTAGGACCTAATTCTGCTCTAAACTTAGCTTTAGAGCAGAATCCGCCAGTCATTCATGCCCGAAACGCTCCAGCAGGCGCGGCAGCAGATTAAGCGCCTCTCGGATGGTTATGTCCATATCGAGGTAGCGATAGGTGCCCAAGCGCCCCACAAAGCTCACGTCGTCCTGCGCGGCGGCAAGCGCCTCGTAAGCGCTAAGTAGGGCTTTCCCCTCGACTAGGCGAATTGGGTAATAAGGCAGGTCGCCCTCGCCGCAGGCGCGGGAGTATTCGCGGTAGCACACGGTGGCCTCATGATGCTCCCAGGGGGCGAAGTGCTTGTGCTCTGTGATGCGGGTGAAAGGCACGTCGCGATCACCATAATTCATTACTGCGCAGCCTTGCCAGTCGCCGGTCCCGGTGAAACGCTCAAAATCCAGCGTACGGTAACCAAGGCGGCCGAGGGAGTAGTCAAAATAGCTGTCCAGCGGGCCAGACCAGATCACGTGATCCGCACGCGCAGCCATGTCATGGGTGAAGGGCGTATCCAAATGCACATCGATGTTGGCATGGTCTAAAATGGCTTCGACCATAGCGGTATAGCCCTGTTCGGGCATGCCCTGAAACTGATGGGCGAAGTAGTTGTCGTCGTAGTTGAACCGCAGCGGCAGGCGCTTGAGGATCGAGGCGGGCAGTTCGCTGGGCGCGCAGCCCCATTGCTTTTCGGTATAGCCCTTGAAGAACGCCTCGTAGAGGTCGCGGCCCACGAAGCGCAGTGCCTGTTCCTCGAAGTTTTGCGGGTTTGTAATTGAGGTGTCGGCCTGTGTCTGCTCAATGAAATCGCGCGCTTCCTCGGGGTTCATGGTCTTGCCGAAGAACTGGTTAATCGTGTGTAGGTTGACGGGTAGCGAATAAACTGCACCGCCTGCCGTGCTCTTAACCCGGTTGTGGTAGGGCCGGAAGGTCGCGAAGTTGTTCACGTACTCCCAGACCTGAGCGTCATCGGTATGGAAGATATGTGGCCCGTAGATATGTACCAGAACGCCTGTCTCGGGACAGCGCTCGGTATGACAATTGCCAGCGACATGGGAGCGGCTGTCGATCACGGTGACCCTATGGCCTTCGTCCGCCAGACCCCGTGCCAGAACCGCCCCGCTGAGCCCCGCGCCTACATTCAGAAAATTCATATCCGGCCTTTCGCGCTCTACGCCTTTTGTGGCGCACTTTAGAAACCTGCGCCTCCTGCAACAACCTCCAAAGCCCTATGGAGAATTGCACAAAAGTGGGGGGTTAAAGGTGACGGCTTCTGCCGCAACGCTCTTGGCTCTGGACGGAGCGGCGATTCTGGTTTGAGATTAGGCGCATGGGCACAGGCGTGTGTACCATGGTGCTGCTAAGGGGAAACCTTGCTCGGATGCCTCGGCCATTGGCGCGGAATGCAAATCCGGTAGATGTCGGAGTGAGACATGGCGCTGCTTCACTTCAGAGTTCTTGCCACCATAGGGCGGTACGTTCCATTCCTTGGTCGATATCGATTTGCGGGGACCATCCCAACTCTTCACGGGCGCGGGCGATACATAGGACGTTGCGGTGAACGTCAATATGGCGGTTGGGTTGAAAATCGACAGTGAGGTCGCGCCCGGTGTAATAGCGCGTGAGTTTTAGGATATCTTTGATCGAAAGGGCCTTACCCGAGCCGATATTAACGACATTTGCATCTCCGTTATAGGAAAGACCCGACAGAAATGCTGCGGCGACGTCCTCGACGTGGATAAAGTCCCGCTCGACACTTCCATCGCCCCAAATAGGCATAACCGTGCCTGCCATTGTATTTTGCATGGCTGCCGCAACCACGCCTTGCGCGCGAAGCGCGCGCTGACCTTCGCCATAGGGGTTGGACAGCCTGAGCGATAGGGTGCGCATGGGCCCTTGGGTGTTCATCAACCGCAGGTAATGTTCGATTGAGAGCTTAGAGACACCGTAGCCATTTAAAGGCCAAGTCGGACTGTGTTCAGTCAGGCCGCCGGGCGGCGAATCGTAGCCATAAACAGTGCCCCCTGAGGAGGCGAAGAGAAACCTCTTAACGCCTTGATCCTTGCAGATTTCTGCCACGCGTAGGGTGGCGCCAATATGTCCTGTGGCCTCGCGTTCGAAATCGCCTTGAGACGAGCCAGGCAGGGAGGCATTGGCCAGAAAGACGACTGAATCGCAGCCATCGACAGCAGAGGCCACCAAGGTGCTGTCGGTGATTGATCCCATCACCCAGTCAACATCCATCTGGTTTGCGGGGGGGGAGGCAAAATCGAGCACCGCCACCTCATACCGCTTTTTCAAAGCCCGCACGAGATGCTGACCGATAAAGCCGCCGCCACCGATGACAAGCGCGCGATGCATATCAGGAATCCGGTGCGCCAATGTTAACTTTTATTTCGGCCACCTCTTTCTTTAGCTTCCTGATCTGTAGGGATTGCTCAAGGGTGATAAACACAAGGTAATCCATGAGTTTGCGATGAATGGTCTCACGGTCTATCTCTTTGCGCGGTCCAGACGGAGAGTCTGCCCGAAGGTCCAGACCAATCTCATCTTTGATATAGGCAAAAAGTTCGGCCCGGTCTGCGACGATTTCATCGAGACCTTCAAAGTCCAAAGTGCGGCCGATCATCTCGTCGATCGTACGCGGCAATCCACCATGGCCTTGCATAACCGTGTTGTTGAACAACTCCGGCATCACCGGGCTTTCGAAGCGATCGTTGAACAGAGCACGCAGGACTGTCTCCGCATCTGAGCTGCGTTCCAAGCTGCGGGTCTGAGGAGGTACCAGCGGCAAGCCCACGACCCCGGCGAAGTCAGATACAACGTCCATCCCCTTGTCGTAGAGCCGCGCTTCAAAGTGATTAGGGAAATTCCTGTGCCAGATCTGCGCGGCAGCATAGACCCCCAATAGGGTGGGCGCGCGTGTGGCAAATGTTTGCACGGGGCCTTTTTGTTGCTTGTGGCGGATGTTCCACTGGGTGAAGGCTGACGGCAGCCAGTCGTGCGGAGGGCGCATATAGGTAAGGATGGAGACATCTACCCCTTTTTCGATCAACGCCGAAAAGAAAGGTTCCATCCTATCGGCCAAGCCGAAAATTCCCTCGTTAGAGTGAATGTAAAGCGCGTTGCCTTTTTTTTCGAGAACCTCGACGAAAGTTTCTGCATGGGCGCGCAGGGCATCAGGTTCCTCATGTGCAAACCTGTGGAATCCATCAATACGGTTGAAGGCGGGATCAATGAAATCGAACCACATGCCAAGGTAGCAGGCATTATTTTCCTGAAGAAGCTCGGCATTCTGGCGCAGGGACGTTTGGATTGAACTGGTGCCCGTCTTCCCCATCCCAATATGGAATATGACTTTCACGCGTCGGAGCCTCCTGTTTTCGCCGGTTCATTCCGCCAATGGGAGTACCATGTCGGCCGCCATCCAAACATTTTCTGTCTATGCACGCTGCTGTCCCTTTTTGTCCATAAAGCGCGAAGACAGTCCAACCATTTTCACGGCTGCCGGCCATAGACGCTCGATGAGGTGGTACTCCGTGCCGTCATTGGCGATCGGCTCGTTTGGCCATGGGTAGTTGTCGCCAAAGATCGCCTTCATCTGGCGCACGACCCCGGCCTTGACCCAGAACATGTTCCCAACGGGAAACAGCACCGGATGCGCGGGCAGCGGATGCGGGAAGCGGTCGGAAAACCGGGGCAGTAGGCGCGCGGAGTCGTCCCAGCCTACGATATAGGGGTCAAAAGCGGTCACCAACCCCACACCGTCCTTGCTGATTTCCTGCAGTGCCGTGGAAAGGTTCTGCTTCCCGCCTGTTAGCACCTTCATCAGGAAGGACCACCAAATATCCCCCGTAGCAGCGGATTGAATGGATTTCTTACGGTGGATGTGGCACCAGATATCCTCGTCCGCGCCCGCCGTGTCCTCAGTCACCAGATTGATAAAAGGCAATATGTCCCTGCCTTGGTTTGGCACGACGATTATTTCGATTTTTAAGTCATGTCTTTTGCCAATGCTCGCGATCCGCCGTGCCTTATTCTGGCTGTCGGTGGTAAAGACGATGCGCTGCGCATGCTTGTAAAAGCCGTAGTCGGCAATTTCTTCTTCAAGACCGTCGAGATAGAAGGCATGATTGTGGATCGAAAACGCAGGCAGTTTAGCCGTTTCGTCGAGGTCCCCGTAGATGCATATCTCAGTTCCTTCATGCATCCAGCCGCCCGTTGTTGACGCGGCTGCCATCGCTTCATCGGGAGAGTTCCAGATCATCCGGCGCCCGTATTGGCGGGTCTTTGCGCGCTCAAGCTTTCGGAACTCCGTATGGGCCTCATCAGTGGAGTACATCATCGGCAGGTCGTACAAGTCTTCTTGCGGCCGCGTGTCACGCTTTTCCGCCAAGTGGGTTTCAAGCCTGCTACTTATCTCGTGGAACGGGGAAAATGTGGAGGTTTGATCATCCTCGATTGGCCTCTGCAACTGTCCCTCGGCTGTGCTCATCAGGCCGAAGGACTGCATAGCTTTCCGCGGCGCTGAGAGAAGTGCCGCACAGGCGCTGTCCAGCCTGCCGAAACCCACGCGGTGCAACAGCGGGGATTTCGAATAGATCGCGTCATCGAACCCCGAGGATCCCTCGAACAGGATCACAGCCGTGCCGTGGCGGGTTGCGTCGAAGACGACATTGGGCAGCGGATCGATGCGCGACGACATGAACATGGCATCGGCCGCCCTGCAGATATCAAGGTAGTAGGGGCCAGCGGGAAGGAAGAACAGGTTGGAGTCTTTTGCGTTCACATGGGCTTCGCGCATGTGCTTATCCAGCCAAACCCCAAATGTGAGGTCTTCGTGATTGTAGCCATCTCCAATCCAGATGAATATCGCTTTGGGATCTAGGGCCGCAGCTTGCTGGGCTGTCATCACGAACAGGTCCGTCCCTTTGCGGATCTGAATCTGGCCAGCGCCATAAATGATCCGGCGGTCCGTACAATCTATTCCTAAGATATCCGATAGCTTGGCGCGGGCGTCCTGATAGTCGGCCTGCGTGACGCCCCCCTCGACCAAGCGGTGCTGTGGAATAACAAAGCTGTCACGCGCGGTGTCAAAAGCAACTTCGCGCAGCGCCGGGTTCCAGCTATCGCGGACGGCGTCCGACGAATAAACGATCACATCTGAAAACCAGCAGATAAATTTACTCTTATACGCGGGGCGCGTGTAGTCGGTATATTCATGAATATAGGAGGCAAAGGGGATGTTCCGGCTCACCAGAAGTTTTGTGAAAGGCCAAGATTCTACCGAATTCAGGATCGCGAAGTCGATCTTGTCGAGCGCCGCGTGGTTGAAATAGCCGAACTCCTCGAAAGGGGTGCCAGTGGCCAACATCACCATGCAGTAGGGCGCAAAGGCAAGCTGAAGTTCTCCGGGGCGTAAGGATGCGACGATGACATTATGTGTGAGACTGGCTTCCTTGACCATGTCGAGCGCCACCATCGGAGCCCCGGTCTTAGAGAAATCATGTGTACAGATCAGGCAAGTTGGCAATGAGGGATCAAAGGTTTGCTGGCCGATGGACATGTGTGAGCGCAATGTCGCCAAGGTTTGCCTGCCTTCGCGGAACCCGTGCCCAAGGTAATGCAGGATGGGGATTGTACCCGCCTCGCGAACATCTTTGTAGTTTTCCAAGTAGTGTTCTGAGGAAAAGTCTGAGATGCTCTGATCTACCGGAGCGCCCTGCGCAAGAAGTTCAAACACCAACTCCAGCGCGTCGGGGTAATTCTCCTCAATCAGGGTCGTCAACTCTTCATGATTTAACAGGTCCAGGATTTTCTGTTTCAATCCTGAAATCTTGCTCCCTACCAGCCCATAGAGGTTTCTCGTAGCGTTTCCCTTAAGGCCGTAGGGCAGGAAATGCTCTTGTAAAGACATGCCGTCCAACACGACATTCCTGTGTTGTTCTTGATAAAATTCTGCGTCGAACCTGAAGTCGGGGCGCTGCTCAGAAGCTGCCCCAGCAAGCGACTGCCAAAGCGCTTGTAGTTTTTCGTCCAAAGGAAAATCCAAAGCTAGATCATCGCTTTGCGAATTCCCGAACGGCTTACGCTTCAAAATGTCGAGGGCAAGAGGGTTGCGCTCTAGCGTCTCGGCCGCAGAGGCTTCCATGCTGAACTCGGCCACGGAAAATTGCGGGTTGGGGTCGAAACCACTGTGCCATCCAAGCAGGAGATAGTGCATCAACGCATTGTCTGGACGGTCTTCCGGCGCAAACTGCTGGAGGTAGAAGTCGTAATCAAATTCAAGTGCCACGAGCTGGGCATCGGGATGGTTCAGAGGGGGAACGAAGGTTGTCTTCAATGCCTTCAGTTCCACGCGATGTTTGCGGTTATCTGCGTCTTCCAGCTGAACAATTACGCCCAGTTTCCGTTTGTCGCCAAAACTGTTTGCTTCGGGGTATTCACAGACCACATGAAGATCAATTTTTCCGTCGATCGGCACAAAAGGCCCGACTTTGGAAACCTCGCCGCGCGTGACTTTGACCACCCTGCAAGTACCGCCATCGAACAAGGCTACCAGTTTCGTTTGGCGTTTAGTGTCTGTCTCGGGAATGAAGAGGGAGGCCCATACAGAATCTACGGAATGTATCTGTAAGAAGCTGCTGGGCTCGCTCCAACTATCATCATTCCAGCCGTAGGCAGAGACCTCGACGCCGCAGGCCTCATCGAATTGAGTCAAATCGTCTTGCACGGTACTGATCCCCTTCATGTCCACCTGTAAGACATTGCATTAGGACTAACAACGTCCGGAGAAGCAGACAATTGACACCTCCGCAGCTGATCCACCGTTTTGCACGGAAAGATTTGCGCCGTGAGCAAACAGGGGCTGTGCGCCCGGGTACGACCCTTATGAGGGTGCGGCCTGCGCAAAGATCTTAAGGCTTGTACGCCCAGCATCCGACAAAGCCACCGACTGATCTTTACACAGCTAGGGAGCTTGAGCTGCTTTCTAGCGCAGCCTAAAAGGCAATCGTTCCAAACCGTCACTGATTCGAATGCCCAAGGCAAAATAACGCGATATGACCAAGGTATTAACGAATTTCACACTTGGCAGGCTGATTTTGCGAAAGACCAGACCTAGAAAAATATCTCTCTAAAGTTGCGCCCCCCATTTGGGGGTATCGGCGCTCGACGATCGGCACCATGAAGGTCTTCCTAAGCGGATTTAGAGCGACTGATGTCTATCCAATTGTCGTAATTGAATAATCTCATTTATAAACGTCAATGGTCGGGGTTCAGGCCACCGAAATAAAACCAAACAGAGCATAACCTGAAGTAGAAGCAAGTCGTTCAGGCTTTATAGAAGGGGCCGATATTGGCTTTTGAGAAATTTCAGAAGTGTTGCCCGATAGGCTAAATTTCGCTAATATACCCTCAATTGAGGGGGACTACCTTATTCTGAGTATGACAGGTTTTTAAGCTGCCAAAAGCAATACGTAGGGTCAACTTAGAATAAGAAATGCAATTTAAGGAAAGTGCCGATTTTAGCTTTCCATATCAATGTCTTGACTTGTCTGCTCAGCACGCATTCTTAGTGCGCGCAATGGGTAATATTGAACTTATTTCTGACGATTATTTTATTAATTACTGATTCCTATCTGTATAGAGATTTCCTGGAAGGAAATTATAATGCACGTATTTCGGAAGAGGGCTAAAGTTAACGGCGCGAAGGTGGATTTTGCCAATTCATTCTGCCAATCAATAAACCTTCCATTCATCCTCATGGCTTTCGTCGACGTAAGATCAAAAAGGATTGTTGAATCTTGGGTTGGTAGAAGCCACGGCGCAGGTGAAGAAGACCTCAGTGATCTGATTAAGGCGGTGAAATTACGCCTTGCTTTGCATTTTACGGTCAACTGTCGAACCGAAGGCTACCAGCAAGACACGGTTGCCGATATCATGGACGGGGACCATATCTGGATCAGCGCTGGTTGTTACCAAATCTGCGTGGGCGAACTCGCCGGCAGGTTGGCACCTGTCATCGCCTTCAAGCAATGCCCAGGTCAGGGGCCTGATATGCCCCAGAGGATGGTTAAGATGGGCATGGCATATGTCCAGTTGCAGTTGAACCAGCTGATAATGTCGCAGACGGCATGGCAGGAAAAGATTCTGCAGTCTGCAACTCAGGCGCTTTCCCTGAGCATTGCTGTCGTCAGCGAAACGGGAGAAATCGTTCACGACGGACGTCACAAAAAGGATGGAGGCGGCTGTGTTTTGGGCCTCCGCATTGAAAACAATCGTTTCGTGGCTGAACCATCCGATCTGACCGCATTACATCTCGCGATTTCCGCGGCGACCTCAGCAGAGAAGAGAACCTCAACCGTTTCGATCGCCGGAGGAAGGGAAGGCTCACAGATTTTGTTGGTCACCCCTCTGATCAACTCATCTTCGCCACTTGCCCTGATCCTGTTCGAGACCGAGCAAGTGGATCATGAGAAGTTATGCAAGTCTTTCTTTGACACATTTGAACTGACGGCCTCTGAGCGGAAGGTCGCACTGGGCATCATAGGGGGGTGGACTGTTGCCCAGACCGCGGAAGAGACCGGGTTGTCGGTGGCAACAGTCCGCAGCTACATGAAGCAGATCTTCGTTAAAACGGATACTCATCGGCAGAGTCAGTTGATCAGTCTCTACTATCAATCGATTTTCCCAAGAGCGACAGGTATTGGACCTCTCGCCTGCACGCAACATTAAGTTGTATTAGTGTCTGATTAGCCGATCTGGGCGCGTAATATGTCCATCATTCCGCTTTTTCCCGTTCAAAGCAGGCGGAATGACGCCATCTCAGCAACAAAATAGGCAAGTATTCGACCAAGCCTGTAGGCACTATTGTCCGGTTTTTTGCCCCATGCCAGTTACCCTCCGCAGCTAGGGACAGAGAAAAGGGCAGCCGATGTCGATTGCAAGTGAACTTGAGCGAGAGATGCTAAATCTAATTAACCAAGAGCGGCGGGCAGCGGGCTTGCCTGACCTACAGCTCGAACAACGGCTGAATTCGGCCGCCGAAGATCACAGCCAATGGATGCTGACACAGGATGTGTTTTCGCATACCGGGGCAGGGGGCAGTTCGGCCACAGACCGTATGACTGCGGCAGATTTTGATTTCTCAGGAAGTTGGCGGTCAGGCGAGAATATCGGCATGCAAAGTAGCCGGGGGGCTGTGGGCTATTCTGATGATGTCGAGGACATCCACGACAGGTTGATGGACAGTCCCGGCCATCGGGCGAACATCCTTAATACCAACTATGACTACGTCGGAATAGGAATCGAGATCGGGGATTACAACGGGTATCCCATGGTGATGATTACCCAGAACTTCGCCGCTACCGACGGGCAGGTTCTCCTTGATAACGGCGGCACCTCACCTACTCCCCCAGCACCACCTAGCCCCGAGATAATTTCGGGTACCAATGGTGGGGATCTGATCTTAGGTTCGGATGCCAACGAAGAACTGCGCGGTCTGGATGGCAACGATGTTCTGGTGGCAAAAGCCGGTTCGGATACCCTCTTGGGTGGCAATGGCAACGACAAACTGCGTGGCGGGCAGGGTGCGGATCGGCTTGACGGGGGGCAAGGCATAGATATTGCCGATTATAGGACTGCGGCATCTGCAATAAATGTCGATATGGCTGCACCGGACAAAAATGCCGGTGAGGCGCGTGGCGATGTCTATATCTCAATTGAAGGTGTCACCGGGTCGCGGCATGATGACGACCTGCGCGGTGACGGGTCATCAAATCGGATCGACGGCTGGGCCGGGGATGACTGGATACAGGGCCGATCGGGAAACGATGTACTGGTTGGCGGCACCGGTCACGATACTCTTGAAGGGCAAGCGGGTACAGACTGGCTGGTCGGCAACGAAGGCAGCGATACATTCGTCTTTGCACCGGGCATGAATATTGATGTCGTGCTTGATTTTCAGGACAATATAGACGTTCTGGATTTTCAGGCTTTCAACTTAGATAATGCTTCCCCACTCGCGGCCCGCGCCAAAGAATACGGTGCAGACTTGTTCTTTGACCTCGGTAATGCCGATGCTCTGATCATCAGAAACGCAACCCTCGCAGAGGTGTGGGACGACTTTTTGATCTGAAAAAAATGAAGCACCGCCTCCTTGCGAAGGCGGTGCCCGGGGGACGTGCAATAGACTTTTAGAGTCCCGCGCACGATCCTTCCCGGTAAAGGCGGCCACAACGAACGAGGTCGCCTTGTTCTTTTAGAGAAAGGGACCGCCTTGCGGCAGTCCCCGAAGTCCCTCTTATTCAGCAAACAGGTCAACACCGAGCAGGTTGCCCGACAGCCACACATTCGCATCCTCTTCAACGAAGAAGTCAGCGATCTGCGCTTCTGTAGTCGAAATGGAGGTGTCACCAATTGCATCCGTGGACAGCTCTTCGATGCAGCCTTGAACAAGCGGCAATTCCACTTCGCAGTTAGCTACTGCCTGATCGGCATCGCAATCGATCGGCGCGATGCATTTGTCTTCGAAGTAGATGACACCTTTGCCATCACCATCTTCGCCGGTATTGGTAAGGAAATCGATCAGCATATCATTGTTGAAGAAGGGGTTACTTGGGTCGAGGCCTTCCAGCTCGTTAACCAGACCTCGGACAATGACAGAACCACCCAAGCTGGATGTGATGAAGATATCCTCGCCGTTGTTCATGATTACGGCAGACAAGGTACCTTCGAACTCAGAGTGGAAGACAATACGATCTTGCTGGTCGTCATCGAAGTCGGTGATGACGTTCCGCTCCCCGAAGTCGAGCTGGGTTTCGCCCTTATCGTCGCAATCACCGTCACCGTTCAGGTCCACACCGTGACCGAAGACAAAATCGTCACCGTCACCACCACCGGTTAGGATGTCTTTTCCCGCGTCGGCGATCAGACAGTCAGTGCCTTTACCACCGTCCAGAAGGTCATCGCCTTCGCCACCCAGCAGCGTGTCGTTACCACCTTCAGCTTCGCCTTTGTCACCCCAGATGCGGTCATTGCCGCTGCCGCCGAAGACATAGTCGTTACCCAGACCACCGTCTAGATTATCGGCACCGTCACCCCCATCAATGGTGTCGTTACCTACGCCGCCCGTGACAACATCTTTACCATCGTCACCGGCCAGACAGTCGTCGCCTTCACCACCAAAGATTTGGTCGTTGCCACCGTCGCCATTAATGATGTCGTCACCCTCACTACCGGATAGGACATCGTTGCCGTCGTTGCCGCGGATATGATCGTTGCCCTCATCGCCGCGGATGAAATCATTACCGTCATTGCCAGCTAGGGTGTCGTTCCCAGTGCCGCCCATGATCCGGTCCGCACCTTCCCCACCTTCGACAACGTCATCGTCTTCGCCGCCAAAGATCGTATCATTACCTGAGCCACCATTGATGGTATCACTGGCCTCGCCTTGAGCCGGCTGAAGGTCTGCGTTATCACCAAAAATCAGGTCATTGCCCGCACCGCCTTCGATGCAGTCAGCGTTGTCGTTACCTTCGATCACGTCGTTACCTTCGTTACCAAAGATGACATCGTCATCGCCGCCACCCTGGATCACGTCGTCACCCCAGCCACCAAGGATCATATCGTCCCCACGCTGACCAAGGAGAACATCATCGCCATCCTGGCCGTGCATGAAGTCATTACCATCAAAGCCACGCATCGTGTCGTTGCCGGAACCGCCAGCCATGACGTCGTCACCGGTGCCACCGTTTAGATAGTCCTCACCGGCATTACCGAACATCGTGTCATTGTCGGCGCCGCCGTACATGATGTCATCGCCTGAGCCGCCGGACATTTTGTCTTCGCCATCATCGCCATGCATCGTATCGTTGCCCGACTGACCGGCCATGCAATCATCGCCGTCACCGCCGCGCATTCTGTCGCGTCCCGAGCCACCGAGCAGGATGTCCATGCCCTCTTGACCGTAAAGGTCGTCATTGCCGGAGCCCCCGATCAGCAGATCATGACCCACGCCACCAATCAGCGTGTCATTGCCAGAACCACCAGCGAGCACGTCATCACCACCGCCACCGGACAGTTGGTCATCGCCATCGTCTGGGTCGTTAGGGAAGCCGCCGATCAAAGCGTCGTCGCCGTTGTCACCCCAGAGGTAGTCGTCACCACCGTCACCATTAAGAAAATCTTTTCCGTTGCCGCCAAAAATGGTGTTGCTGTTGTCATTGCCTCTGATGTGGTCGTCTCCGTTGCCACCATTGCCGCGGTTCACATGATCGGCAAAGGCCCCGTTATCAGAGTTCGGCGTTGAGCCGGTCCAGGTCGCTGGATTCATTGCCCATGCTTGGTTCTTTGTCTTAATAGCCATGATTTTATCCCCCTCAGGATTGAAAAATATCCGCATAACCAAAATTCGCTGGCCAGATACGGATTAGAACTCAGACGCCGAAGTCATGACGGCACCTGCCTCATTTCAGCCACTTTTAGGAATTCCGGACTACCCTCGTTTGGGGGTATATTAACGCTTCATTTTCATATCGCCCGAGACAGTGCGTTTCCAAAAAAGAAACAAATGCCCTGCGCAGCTTAGCGCGAAGAGCGTGTCGCTTTGGAATATAAGTCCAACGCACGGTGAAAATTTGATATCAAATTAGCGCTTCAAGAGCAGCGCCTTTCCGAAAGTCGTGCTGATTTACGGCAAGAGTCGCAGTATATGCAGCAGAAATCCAAAAACAGAGATATATAAAGGCACGCGAAGAATGTTCATTCCTATTTTTATGCGCATACAAACTTCGGGGCCGAAGCCCTTTCATCGTTTCCATGCTGGACACAAAAGCGGCCGATTTCACCTCGGGGAATGCCTTGCAATCTGGTCAAAATAAAGGCGTCATCCCTTGCGCACGGCCCTCAAGAACACGAATTTCCGCAAGGCAGGTAGGCGCCTACCCAAATTAAACTCCCCAGAGGGAGGGGGGATGCCTTTCGCCGCTCGGCTCTCGGGAAGCAAGGTCAGCCGTTGTCGCGCATCGCCTTGTTAAAATACCGCGTGAGCGGCGAGACTAGATAGGTCAGCGGCGTATGCTCTCCGGTGCGGATGAATGCGTCCACCGGCATGCCCGGAATGAGCGTCTGATCCGCTGTGAGCTTGGTCAGCTCTTCCTTGGGCAGCTCAATCTCGACACGGTAAAAGGAGCGACCAGTCTGACTGTCAGTGAAGGCATCCGGCGACACTTGGGTGACTTTGCCAAAAAGGTCGGGGGTCTCGCGCATGTCAAATGCGCTGAACCGCAGGATCACGTCTTGGGCCACATGAACATCCGTTACGTTGATCGGATCAATTTGAGCTTCGATAACCAGCGCGCGGTCTTGTGGCACCAAGAAAAGCAACGCCTCTGCCGGGCGGATCACTGACATGCGGCCGTATACTTTCAGGTCGTAAACAATGCCGGTGGTGGGTGCGCGAATTTCCATCTGGTTGAGTTGGGTCTGCAACGCGCGGCTGCGTTCGGCCATCTCAAGCTCATTGTACTGCAGGTCGCGCAGAACCGAGATCGCCTCTTCGCGCCGGTTGCCGCGGTACTGGAGTTCCTGGATCGTCAACTCAGCCTTGCGTTCCAACGCCTGAGCGCGGCGGGCGGTCAGATCTCCGACAGCGCCAGCAAGCCGTGCGTCCTCGCGCTGAAGCGCCAGCACGCGGGAGCTTTGCGCCAGCCCCTTGTCCAGCAGGGTCTGTTGGGACACTATTTCTGTGTCTACCAGCGCGATCTGCCGGTCGGTTGCGGTCAACTGCGCGGTAATGCCTCGAATCTGCTCCTCCAACTGCTGTCGTTGATTGCCCAACTGCGTAACCGCGCTTTCCAATGTTTCGGCACGGGCTTCAAAAAGGTTTTGCTGCCCCTTCATCAAGGCGTCTACGTCCGGGTCATTCTTGGCTCTCTCGATCAGGCGCGGGTCGAAGGTGATCTCATCGGCTTCGTCGCGCTCCGCCTCAAGGCGGCCGCGGCGGGCCATAAGCTCATAGAGCTGCCCCTCAACGATCTTGAGTTCCGACAGCGCAAGGGTCGGATCTAGCCTAACCAGCAGCTCGCCTTCTTCGACACTATCACCTTCCCTGACGAGTATTTCCTCCACGATGCCGCCGGTCAGGTGCTGAACGGCTTGCCGGTTACGTTCCACGACCATCCGTCCCGAGGCCACGACGGCCCCGTCGATCTGCGCGCGTGCGGCCCAGTAGGTGAACCCACCTAGCAACAAAAGGATCGTACCGAAGCCGACCACAAGCGGTATGGCCGCCCTGAAGCGATTATTTCCAGTCGATGCGCTCATACTACACCTCCCGAGGTGTTCGTTTTGGCGGCTGTGCGAAGGGTTTGGAAGTTGGTGAGCATTTCCGACATCACCTTTTCACGCGGCCCCCATGCCCGGCGCGCCCCTTCCTCAAGGACAAGAAGTTTCTCACATTCCTTGATCGCGGCTGGACGGTGCGCCATGATCACCACTGCTCCGCCTTCGGCCTTGATTGCCACGATCGCGTTGTTCAATGCAGTCGATCCTTCATTGTCCAAATTCGAGTTCGGCTCGTCCAGCACAAGCAACACCGGGTCGCTGTAAAGCGCTCGGGCCAAACCTAGACGCTGGATCTGGCCGCCTGACAGTTCAGTGCTGATTGCGTGTAGCGGCGTGTTGTACCCCTGCGACAGCTTTAAGATCATCTCATGCGCCGCCGCTTTCTTGGCTGCGGCGACAACTTTTTCATCGTCGTAATCTGTCGAAAGACGGGCGATGTTCTCGGCGACTGTACCGTCGAACAGGGAAACCTTTTGCGGCAGATAGCCGAAATACTCAGCCAGTTTGGTCGGATGGTACTGGTTCAGCGGCGCACCATCGAGGGTGATCTTCCCCCCCGCCAGGGGCCAGACCCCCGTCAGGGCCCGGGCCAATGTGGATTTCCCCGATCCACTCGGCCCAATCACCCCAACCGCCTCTCCGGGGCGAATTTCGAAATTTATCAGGCGCAGGGTTGCCTGCCGTCCCTTAGGCGGGATTACGGTCACCTGTCGGATGTCGATCCGCGCCCGAGGACGGGGCAGTTCGACCTGCACGGAATCTTCGGGAACATTGGACAGCAGCTCAACCAAGCTATCCCAGCCCCGTTTGGCGCGCTGCACCGTGCTCCACTGGTTGACGACCGTCTCGACGGGCGCCAGGGCGCGTCCCAGCAGGATCGACGCGGCAATCATTACGCCCGGGGTGATTTCACCCAGCAACACTAGATAGGCCCCAAGCGCCAGCATCGCAGATTGCATAAACAGGCGGAACGTCTTTGAGAAGTTGCTGAAGCTGCCCCCTTTGTCGGCCGCCGACACGCTTTGTGCCAAGGCACGGTTCCGAGTCTTTGACCACTTTTCGAAGGCGTTGGACTGCATGCCGAGGCTGCGGATCGTTTCAGCCTCGGTGTGCAACTGCTCGGAATAGCGGTCCGAGACATAGCTTGCGGCCGCAGACTTGATGGATGCCGTCTTGGTGAAGACTTGGTTCAGTATGGCTGACAGGATTAAGATGGAGCCACCTGCAACAGCCGCCGCCCCCAACCACGGATGAAAAAAGGCAATCCCGATCAGAAAGATCGGCGCCCAAGGCATGTCGAAAAGCGACGAGAACACGGGGGAGGCATAGAACCGCTGTACGGCTTCAAGATCTTTCAGCTGCTGATCCATTTTAGAACTTTCGCCGCGCTCCTGCGCAAGCGCCGCCTTCTTGAGCATGGCTTCAAAAACGCGACGATCAAGCCTCGATTGAAAGCGTGCACCGATCCGCGTCAAAAGACGATTGCGCGCCCAATCGACCAGCCCCATGACCAGAAACAGGAAGGCAACCACGGCGAACAGCGCCACCAAAGTCGCCTCCGAACGGGAACCGAGAACCCTATCGTAGGTCTGCAACATGAAGAGCGGACCCGTGAGCATCAAAAGGTTGACGAAAATACTGAAGAAAGCTGCTGACCACATCAGGCCCCGGCAGGCGCGTCGGGCCTCGCGCATCTCTGACAAGCCAGACAGCAGTTTCGGGTCAGTCATGACAGTCTCCGTCTATGCGATGCAGGGGAATAATCTTTATAAGCCAAAGGTGATATCCACGAATGACCTTAGGTTACGCTCCAACTTTTCAGCGGTCACGCACTGTTTTAATTTCTTGCCTGCCCCCGACGCCAGTTTCCAATATTTAGAGGCTGTGAGGCAGAGGCACGCCATATGTAGCATACAAATTGAAGACTAATCGAGCTCCAATGCTGTGCTACGCCCAGGGATTGTTTTTCAATCCAGCACAATAGCGGGAAGGGCAGCCTGTCAGCAGAAGACACAACGGAGAAAAGCCCGGCGCAAGACCCTAAATATCGCAGCGGCGATCTTTAATTCTGCCATGCGGTGCCTAATAGGCTATGCAAAGGCCCTTTGGTCACCAGTCCAGTTCTGACACTGGCGCAGAAAAGCCGGATCCACAAATGGCATCACACCATTCTTGTCGAGATAGCTCAGGAAACCATCCATCAGCCGCGGCATGCGCAACTCGAAGGGGCCGAAATCGCAAAGCGACTTCAATTCGTCCATCGACCCGATCCGTGCAAAATCCTGTTGGGCGATGCTCGGCAATGCGAAATGGGCACATAGCTCCTGAAGGCGCGTGTCGTGCTCAAGCCAAAGCGCCGGAACCCCAGCCTGAAGCGCTGCAACGTTGCCATGAAAACGGGTGCCGAAGGCAAAATCATAGCTTTCCGCGATGTGATTGACCCAGCTCGGGACGTCATAGAAAACATGAAAATGCTCTTTGACGTAAGCGTAATACTCTTCAGCAGAGGTTGATCCTGCATCGATCACCTTGCGGATGCTCGGTAGGACCCAATGGCTTCGATCCGCTGCAAACTCCGTGGCACTTAGCCCTCCCTGAACGATCTTCTCCTGAACAAGATCATTCTGCCCGATATAGTCCACGCCATTCTCGATCATGAAACGCACGACCGCTGTCTCGTCAGGCAGCATTGACAGGCTGGCCATCTGCCGCCCGGTCGTGCTGTGATGCTGGAAAGCGCCGGGCGCATGCTGGGCGGCCGAATAGTAGATGGACTGGCAGCCCATGACTTCCACGTTCTTAACCCCGTATTTCGCGCAAAGATCGGCGGTAAACGCCCCCCTTACAGCAACGGCTTTGCTGCGCTCGGCAAGAACGCGCAGCAACCGGACGGACCGCGCGTCGACCTCTGACTCTGATATTCTGGTACCCAAGGGCGCATGACACCCGAACCCGAAGGTGCACACTGGCAAATCCAAGGCCTCGATGAAATCGGCCTGCCGCACATGGGCGTCAATATAGGCCGGCACCTGACCGACATGCAGCATCGTCGCAGCGACAAATCCAACATGGCTCACTTCGGCGCGAATTTTGTCGAGGTTTTCCGGGGTCTGGGCGGAGCTTATATTCTGCTTTTGGTTAAAGATGGCGCGAGCCGCATGACCATGAATGATGTTGCCGGTATTGTCTTTGGTTCCCTGTTTCTGGGCTCCTTGGTTCCCGATAAATCCCATACCCTTGGCCATGTCGCGATCCCCACTTTGATTTCCACCGACAATCCCGAAGCGAGAGGTCTTCCACAGCTTCTTGCAGAAATTCTGAGGGCGCATCAAACTTTTTCTGGCCCTATTCAGCCCCCGGGTGCGTGCCTTCAGAGTACATTCAAGCGATCATAAAGATCGCCCGCGGTACGGATCGAACTGTCGAGATCATCAATGTCGATATCGAGCCCGGTTTTCTCTTCGAGCTCCATAATGAACTCAGCGAAAACAATGGAGCTAATGTTTATCCCACTGCCAAACAGGACGTCGTTGGAAGCAACTGCCTGTACTTTCACGTAGTTATCGAGGCTGCCCGAGGAGAGCCGATTTTACTTAGGATTTTCGACTATCAATGGGGACCTTACACTGAATTCAAAATTGGAGACTTCCTATATGAATACATTTCACATAACTAACCTTATAGGATTTGTCATTGTAGCCAAGTGGATTCACAGAGAAGTGCGAATTCTGTATCCAAACAGAACCTTGCATGGAGTTGATCAATGGTACGCTGCTACCCTCACCTGAACTTGGATGAACGCCGCAAGCTACGGGAGGAGTCGGTATGGGAGCCGTTTACAAGCAACTCAGTATCACAGAACAACGCAAGATAGAGCGCTGGAGGCACGCTAAGGTCCCAGTCGACGAGATGGCGCGCGTTCTGAAGCGCTGCAGATCAACGATATTCCGCGAGCTAAAACGCAATCATTTTTCAGATAGAAGCACGCCCGGATCCGATAGAAGCCACATGCCGCTGAGGTCTTTGAAGCAGCCTAATGGAAATACAGAACCGCGCAGAATAAAAAACATATCTGAACACGGCACAGGCAGCGTACATTCCACCATCCACGGTGCGCCGGAACTGCACTTCAACGTGAGTTCACATTGCAGCGTCAGCTTGAGCAGGCAATGAACAAGTCGGCAGGAATGGTCTCTGTCAGGAAGGCATGAAGGCAGTGGTTTGTACACGGCGCAATGCTTCAAGCTTTTTTACGGCCATATCGACATCGGGCACCGCCTGTAGGATCCGCGCTGAATTCTGACCGCGCCGCAATAAGGCATCACTGACTAGATGTTCGTAGTCGGGGTGTTCTTCAGGCCGGATCCCCAAGAACGCCAGCAACCGCTCAATCAGCGCGCGCCCTGCGACGGGGTCGCTGTAGACATCCTCGAAATATACGACGAAAGGCGCAATCCCCGCATCATCCGTTATCTGTGCCAGTTCTTGGCGACGCGTGTTGCACAGGCGCATCTGCCGCTCTGCGCGCTGCATGTTGATCGGTTGCAGGGCCATCTCACCTGTCTCAATAGCCGGATAAATCTTCTGCGCAGCCTCTCCGCCCCAGGCGCCTGTCAGATGCGCTAGCTCCAGCGACAGAATGCGCTCTGTCTCACTGCGCCGATCCAGAATGATATGCTGGTACCCCAACGCTGTGCTGACTTCAAAAAGCACGGCGTTGAAGGCATGCGACATCAGCTCGTAACAATGTTTGATGACCGGCCTCTCTGCCAAGCAGCTTTGCAGATCCGTTCGCAGCTGGACAGCATCCGAGGTTTGCGCAAACGTCTGAGATATGTGGCCGTACATTCGCTCATTGTTGAAAGGTTCATGTTCAACGCCCCTGTGCTCTGACAGGGTACTCAGCAGCGAGGCAAGCGTCGTGCCTCCGGTCCTGCGCATGGTCCAGATGACGTACGGATGGCTCAATGGTTACCCCTTTGCGCAGCGTTAGCACCTAGCGCTGGTGGTAGCACCAGCCCCCCAGCGGGGCAAGGCAAGCGGCCCTACAACTTGCTCTTTACCTGTGGGGCAAGTTGAGAAACAACTCCCCCATGACACACACTCTAGCAGCGGTTCTGCAATGACCGCATCTGTCCCGTCCTGCCCGCAGAGGCCCTGCGTTTCGGTGATCATCCCGATCTACAATGTCGAGGACCATGTGGCCGACTGCATTCGGAGCGTGCGGGCTCAAACTCTAATCGATTTCGAAGTCTTAATGATCGACGATGGCGCCACCGACGGCAGTGGCGATACGGCACTGAAAGCGGCGGGGGGGGATCCGCGTTTCACCCTGATCCGGCAGGACAATGCAGGGCTCAGTGCCGCGCGCAACACCGGGCTCAGCCAGGCCGTGGGCAGATACATCGCCTTTGTCGACAGTGATGACCAGATCATGCCGGACTATCTGATGCGGATGTGGCAGGTGCTAGAGGAAAGCGGCGCAGACTGGGTGGCCTGCGCCGTCCAGTCCAACATGGCAGACGGCACAGGCAGCGTACATTCTGCCATCCACGGTGCGCCGGATCTGGCCCAGCATAACTCTTGGCGCCGCTATCCGCTGCACGACTGGTGCGATGTGATCCGCCATTTTCCATCAGCTTGGAACAAACTCTACCGCCGCGATCTGATCGAAGGTCTGCGCTTTGACAACGGCACATGGTTCGAGGACCACGGTTTCTTCCACCGCGCCGCCGCGCGCACCGACCACATCGTTCACCTGCCCGAGGCGCTTTATCTGCAGACACGCGGCCGCGCGGGCCAAATCACCGGACAGGACAGCGACCGCGTATTTGAACAGTTTGACGTGCTTGAAACCCTTGCCGCGCAATTCGAGGCCAGTGATCGCCCCGGCGGGCGCACCGCTCTCGCCCGCCTCGCAAGCCGTCTGACGTTCGAGCGCAGCACCGTGATCGCCGACCCTGACCGCCGCCGGCGTTTCGCCGTCGCCGCGCAGGACTTTTTGCAGCGGAATGGGTTGGACTATGACAGCGATTGGGACCCTGACATCGGGCGCAGCTGGGCGCTGGAAATGGCAGGCACCCTGCCCCTCAGCGTGATCCTATTCTGGGATGGTAATGATACCGAAGCTCTTGATCGCAGCCTCACGGCTCTGCGCGCGCAGACGGCACCCGGCTTTGAGGCGCTGATCGTCTGCCAGAACAAGGCCGCACAGCAGGCTGTGGGCGCACATCAGAAGGACTTGCCTGCCCATTGGAAAATTCTGCGTGCCCCGCGCGAGGGGGCGGGTGTCGCCTTCAACCACGGGCTATCACAGGCACGCGGCATCTATGTGGTGTTCGTGCAAACCGGCGATGCCCTGACACCCTGGACGCTCTTGCAACGAACCGAGGCCATGCTGCGCGCGCAGGCAGATTTCGGCATCACACAGATGCGACTGGCGCATGTCGATACAGGGCTGACGACCTATCACAATGGCATCCTCGATATGGACCAGTGGTCGCAGGGCAGCCCGCCTGCAGGTCCGCTTAATCTGTCTCCCAGCCAAGCTCTGAGTCTTGAGGCCCAAAGCAGCGCCAAAATATTCGCGCGCGCCTTTCTCACCACCCACGACTTGGGTTTCACCGACGGGCCCAGATCTGATTGGGCACTGTGCCTGAACGCGGCTCTGCTGGCCCCCTGCACCACCTACATTCCCCATGCCGGCATTACTGTCACCCTGCGCGACGGTGGGTTCGAAAGGTGGCACACCCCGTTCAACGCGCGCGCGCTGTCCCGCGGCCATACCGCCCTGACCCGCGCCGTCACGCGGGCCCTTCCAGACACTCTACAACAGGCCCTGCCGGATGGCTGGCAGCGCAAGCTCTTTGCCCGTGCCCTGCGCGAACAGGTGTATTTCGGTCAATACGCCAGCCGCGCATCGCGGATGCAGATGGTGCTGGGGGCTGCCCTCATCGCCCTATGGCAGGGGTACGGGAACGACCGCCAGGCGGGCCTTGATCAGTTCGTGGGCCCGCGGCTGGCACGTTTGCTTGATCCCATGGCCGTGCTCTATGGCCGGATGGGCCGGATCGGGCAGGCTGCACTTCACCACCGCAAAGTGCCCGCCCTGCCTGCGGGAAACAGCAAGCCTCTGCACGCCTTCAATCTGCAAGAACACGGGCTTCTCACTTTGCGGGCCGATTTCCACACCATGCCTTTTGCCAACATCTATTTTCAGGCGGCGGGCCGCGACCAAGTCCTGTTTCACCTATCGCTACGTCAGGCGGAGGGGCTGGCCGTGTTCAACAGCCAGCACCCCGACGGCACATGGAAGGCTGAAATTCCTTATGTGGTGGACCTGTCCTCGGGGCGCGCGGACGTCGTCTTTGACTTCGCCCCGCCCCGCGTTCGCGTCCTGCTGAATGGCGAGGAGGTCTTCGACATCGCCCCGCGGGGTCTGCGCCGCCACACCCGTTTCCCCGGATTGGAGGCCATCGCCGGGTTCCATACCAACGGTACGGTCAGCACCCCACATGTGATCCCGCAGATGCCCCAGACCGGCCTTGTCCTCGACAGCCGCCTCGCTCTGCGCATTGGCACCACGGGCGACACGGCTAAACTGCAAGCGCTGTCCTCTGACGTATCTTGCCCCCCCACGGCCCTGCCACTTACCGCCGCACCGCAAGGCACGGCCACCGCCCTGCTGCCTGCTTCTCTCTGGCGCGATCTGCCCGCTGAAGCGGGGCTCACGCTGGAATTGATTCAAGGCGCCGAAACCGACCGGATCACCCTTACGCGCACGGACCTCGCCGCGCGGATTGAGGCGCTGCTGACATTGCCGTTGGCGACAAGCGACAGCACCCTATGCCTCAACACGCTGGAATATATCCGTTATGCTGGATTGCTGCCGCTGCTCTCTGCGCCTGCACACAAGCGGATTGATGAACTGGCCGCTTTCTACGATGTGCAGGACTTCATGGAGAACGACAGCGCCACGCAAGACAGACCGGCCCCGCCGCCCCTCGCGGGCGATCCTATTGACCGCGAGGTCGCAACCGTTGTTGCCCGCTTGGCGCAGAGCCGAACCGCCCCGCCCGAGCAGTCCCCGGAAGCACTCGCCGTTCTGGACGGACTTCAGGTCTCTCCGGCAGCACAGGCCCCAATGTTTCTGGAGTTGGCGGAATTCTTCTGTGCGCAGGACCGAGATTTCGAGGGCCTTTACCAGCGCGCCAAAAGCCGTGGCCTGCTGCCCCTGCCCCACGCGGGCAGCCGCTGGGCCGTCTCGGCAAGCCTGCCCTATCTGGTGGCGGACGGGCAGTACCGCGAGGCTGCCGAGGGTCTGGCGACGCTCACCGAGCCGCGACGCGAATGGCTGGTAATGCCCGCCATCGCTTGGGCGGTGCGCATTGGCCTCACGCATGCCACAACCCCGGTTGATATACGCATCCGTATGCTCAATGCCTTCGCCGCGTTTCTCAGGGCGCGCGTGGAGAACTATTGGGAGCCTGTGCATTGCCGCGAATTGATCCGCACCGCGGCCACCCTAATCCTGCAGCGCCACCGCCTTCCCCCGCGACAACAACAAGAGGTCGTGGCGCTCTGTCTGGAGATCTATGGCCTGTCAAGGCAGTTTTGGTCTGATCTGGAAAAAGCAGCCGATCTGCCCACCGACATCGCACAGGCGCGGGCGGCCTTTGACGACATCGCCTCAAACCGCACAGACGCCCTGCAAAAGCACCGCGCCTTGCAACTGTTCGAGATCGCAAAAACCCATGACGCCCCACGCGTCCGCCGCGAGATCTTCGGTCCTGCAGGCCTGCCCACTCTCTCAGAGGGCGGTATCACCCTGTCCGATCTAGGCACACTGCACACGCCCGACAGCCGGGACCGCGATCGCAACGTCCTGCGCCATATGGCCAGCCCCGGTAGCGCGCCCGTCGCGGCGGAGGTCGCGGCCATGGCGGCCACGGCGCTGCCACTACTTTATCCGAAAACCCCTCGAGCACCTTATTTCGACACCCAGCAACAGGCCGCGCAGCAAGCACTTGCGTTGACCGCAAATCCCTCGCAGGCCGCTCTGGCGGAGGCCCTGACGGACAGCTTTGGCCAGTTAGCTGATGCAGGATCGCATCATTTGGGGCTGGGCATGGCCGTGGCCCTGATCGACAGCCTACATGACAGCGACGCTGCTCAGGTGCAGGCAATATGCGACTGGATCCGCCAGCAAATCGTCCTTCTTGACGCCCAGGGCGCGCAATGGCGCGCGGCACCCGCTTTGCACCAGCCCCTGCGCCGCCTCCAGCACCGTGAGGATTTGCTGCCCGTGGTGCAAGCGCTGGTCGATCATCTTGACATTTCCCTGGCCGCTTTGCCCGCGAGTGACAACACAGGCCTACCGGACGGTCATCCGCTGTTCGATACCATTATCACAGTGTTTTCCTGCGTGCCCTACCTTGATACGCGCATCCCCGCGATGCGCGCGGGCTGGCTGGGCCTGCTGGAGGATCTGGGCGTGCCTTATGTCGTCGTGGTCGGTGACGGCGACGGTACACGGGATGGCGACATCGTCTATCTGGACGCGCCCGACGACTACGAAGGGCTGCCGCAAAAAACGTTGGCCGCCATTAGATGGGTGCATGACAACACCCGCTACGGGCATATGGTGAAGATCGACGACGACTGTTTTCTCAACGCGCCGCTGTTTTTCCACTCGCTCAGCTACCGCAAGTTCGACTATTACGGCCGCCGCCTCTATCGCACAGTGGGACAGATGGACCGCAAATGGCACCAGGGTAAATCCAGCTCCCTGCGCGGCCGGTTCGATCTGGACAAATCGCCAGAGCCCTCGGAATACACCGATGGTGGCACTGGCTACGCCCTTAGTCGCACAGCCATGGCCGCCGCCTTGGAAGCAGCCGCAAGCCCCGAGGGGCAGCAATTGATTAGCGTTTCGTTCATGGAAGACAAGATGCTGGGCGATCTTCTGGCCATGCGCGGCATCTCTCCCGCCGAAGAGGACTACCGCATCTCCATGCGCCGCCGGACCTATGGAGACGCCCTCCCCGTCCCGCTGTGGCACAACAGCTTTCACCCCAGCCAGACGGCCCCCTTGCAACTGGTGCATCTCGATACTCATCTTGATCAAGCAGATGCATTGGTGCGCTACGACAAGCCCGGCCTGTGGCCGCGCAAGATCTGGCCGAGCTACCAAGAGGCCGAACTGGGTTATCAGAGCAACGCGCTGGAACTCGTCAGCTCGGAGGACAGCGTTACCCGGGCGCGCGATGCAAGGGTGGCAGTGGTGGCCTGCATGCGCAACGAGATGTTCATGCTGCCACATTTCCTAGCCCATTACCGCAAGCTGGGCGTGGAAGCGTTCCTGATCGCCGACAATTGCTCGGACGATGGCACGCTGGAATATCTGGCACAGCAACCCGATGTGGCGCTGTTTTCGGTGGATACGGATTATCGCCTGTCGCAATACGGCGTGGCCTGGCAGCAGGCCATGATGGCAGCCTTCCGGGTTGGCAAGTGGTCCTTGGTGGCGGATGCCGACGAACTGCTGGTCTGGCAGGAGAAACAGAGCCAAACATTGGCGCAACTTCTCAACCACTCTGATTTCGAGACTGCCGAGGCCATCCGTGTCTTCATGCTCGATATGTACCCTCAAGGCCCGTTAGAGGATGCCGATTTTGCCCAAGGCACGCCCTTCGACCAAGCCGGTTACGCCGACCGCGTACCGTTCCTTGCCAACACCTTGGCCCGCGGCCCCTTTGCCGATCAGCGCTGCTGGACCTCTGCGCTGCGCCACCGGCTGATTGCAGGCTCGCACCGCAGCATGTTCGTCGCGCAAAAACTGGCGCTGCTGCGTTACCAGCCGTGGATGCGCCTTTCGGCGGGGTTGCATTTCGTCGGCGACGCGCGCATCGCCCCGCGCGAATTGCTGTTTGCGCATTTCAAGTACAACACCGATTTTCGGCGCAAAGCACAGGCCGAAGTTCTGCGCGGCCAGCATTTCAACAACGCCGAGGAATACCGTAAATATCTCGCCCTCGTCTCTGAGGGGCGCAGCGTGATCTTCGATCCTGATCTATCGCAAAAATGGACGGATGTGCCTTTCGTCAGGCGCAGGCTCCGCGGCTGAAGCTGCGCATTCCCCCGCAACCCCGGGCCGATCATAGAGCCCTGCGCAGGCCAAAGGGGATAAGGGGGGCAACAGGGCGCAAGCACGGCTCAGGGTGCCGCCTCATGCTCCTCGTAAATTTCCAGCAGTTCCACGAGATGCTCAGGTACGGTCACCGGACGCATCGCCCCGTGCCAATAGGCCTGCATGGAGATCTCTCCGGCCAAAAGAGCCTGTATCCGTCGGGCAAAGTCTGCAACGTCGCCTGGCGCAAACACCATCTCCGGGCAGTTTCCCAGTTCCGGCGCACCGCCCCTTGCTGCCGTCAACAAGGGGATACGGCGCGCGTGCATCTCAATGGCGACCTGCGGCAGGTTGTCGTGCCACAACACAGGCACCACTCCTATATCTACCGGCGCCAAAATCGCTTCCAACTCCGCGTGGGTATAACCATCGTGATAGATCACCTCCGCCAGATGATCGCCCAACGCACGCAACCGCGCCATAGTGGCAGGGTCCGCCGCGCGCGCGGCGACCATGATGCGCAGCCGAGCAGCGAGATCCGGGGGCAATGCTTCCAGCGCATCCAGCAGGAAAAAGAACCCTTTGTCGCGGCGCATGTAGCCCAGATACCCCAGTGTCAGGGTCTGTTTCTGGGGGTTATCCTGGGCGGGTGCCGTCTCGTCGTAGAACTCGGCGGCACGGGTCCCGATATAGCTTGTGCGGGTCAGTGCCGAGGCAACGCCGTAGCGCTGCGCCAACATGCGCACCGCATCCGAGACACATAGCACATGATCACAATGGGTATTGATCAGGTCGATCATGGCTGCACGACGCGCCGCAAAAGCTTTGGCACGATCTGCCGCCACATGCGGCTCTAACAAACGGTTTTCCGCCATCACCTGCCCTCGGCCCCGCAACCAGCGTAGCGCCTGCAAGCCGCGTCGGCCTATGGCCAGAATGCCGCGGAAAGCCAAATCATAGGCCCATGTACCCGGCTGCAATCCCGCACAGCGCAGCCGGTAGGACACCGCATTAGCTCCGCGCAGCAGGCGCGCGTCATGCTGATGCGGCAGGCAGGTGACGCAGCGTGCGCCACCTTGGAAGTCTTCGCAGGTTTCACGCTCATGTGCCCAGAGGTTCACCTGCGGGCAGATCGGGTAGTAATTGTGCAAGGACAAGACAATCCGGGTCTCCGGATGCTGTTCTTTGACCGCCAGAACCTCAACGGGCAACCCTTCAAGATTGTTGAAGTGGATTACGTCATAGGGGCCAGTCCGCGCGACGAAGTCGAAAAATACATCGCTGGTGGGCGGATGCGACACCTGTGCGGGATCGCCGAAGCTGGCATGCGCCGAGGCCAGCACACCAGAGTTGATCAACTCATACCGGCAGTCGCCGTTTTCAGCGGGTCCATGACGCACAGGTTCCCACCGCGGGGCGCGCGCCCTCAGATCATGACCAAGCCCGGCAGAGAGGAAAACCGCCTCGACATTATCGCGACCTTCTAACCCCTCCATCAAATTGCGCTGATACAGTGTTACACCGCCGCCGCGCTTTTCCGTATCCAGATAGTCGACCCAGTTGTAGTAGAGAACCCGGAGAGGGCGGCTCACAACTCGTCTTCCAGCCAGCGCTTCAGCCCGATCTGGTTGAAATAGTAGCGAATAGGCTTGGGGTCCTCGAAACGGTCCGCGATGGAATTGCTGCTTTGTTTGATCAACGGGCTTTTCATGCCGGGTCGGTACGGTACTTCCAGAAAATTACAGATTTTCTCTTCGAAGCCGGGCTGGAACAATTCGCGGTACTCATAGGTGACCTTGGGGTTGGGCACCCCTGCCAGCCAAATCGAGATCAGATGATCGAATGTCGAATATTCATGCCAACGGTGGCTGATCTGGCGCGGGGTCGCCTTGATCTTACGCGTCACATGCTCATCGGCCTTGCTTTGCGCCCATTTCTTGCTTTGGTACGCCTTGATGAGGGAAGACACCTGCGCCAGCCGGTTCTCGCGCCAGACGTAGATGATGGACACTTCGGGGTCTGTGGCAAGGGCGCGCAATACATTCAGGTTGTGGCCGATCATGAACTTGAAACCGCCGCTGGCCGCGCCTTTAGCGGCCGCCTCGTCAAAGAACCTGTACATATGGCCGACCGGATCCTTGTCGCGGCCCAGTATGGCAGCGTGACTGTCGTCATGCTTAGAGCCGATAACCGCATAAGGATTGTACTGTTCCCCCGCACAGATCACGTTGCGATGTGCGTCCAACAAACTCATCAGATAGGTCGTTCCGCTGCGCGGCAGCCCCAGGATCACAAAGCGTTTCATCGTTTTTTACGTCCTGCCCACATACCGGTGCATTAAGGGAAAAGATATCAGGCCTTATTGAGGAGGATGGCCCGAATTTCAAGCGGCGCAGCTCTTAGGTTATCTATCCTCGATGGCATCGAGATGGAACTTGATCGCTGTTTCGACATCTTCGAAATAGGTCAAATGACCATCTGCCAGCAGGATGGCAGCATCACAATAGTCGCGCACCTGCCCCATCTCATGCGAAACAAGGATTGCACTAGATGTCTGCATGCGTTCCTTGAACAGCGCCTTGCTCTTGCGGCGGAACGCAGCGTCGCCCACTGCAGTAACCTCATCAACGAGGTAAGTATCGAATTTGATACCGAAAGACGCCCCAAACGTCAGGCGTGACCTCATACCCGAAGAATAGCTGCGTACCGGCATGTCGAAGTGTTTGCCCAGTTCCGCGAAATCCTCGACAAAGGCGACCAGTTCGTCGGTGTCCACTCCGTAGATACGCGCGATGAACCGAACGTTCTGCGCGCCTGTCAGATCCGGGTGGAATGATCCGCCGAATCCCACCGGCCAAGAGATCGACCCATCCGACACCACCCGTCCGCTATCGGGGCGCAACGTGCCAGCAATTAGCTGCATCAGGGTCGATTTACCGGCTCCGTTTAGCCCCAGCAGCGCCAACGACTTACCGGTCGGCAACTCGGTGTTGAGATGGTCGATCACAACCTTCTGAAAGCCCTGTACCCAGTAGCTCTTGCTCAGGTTCTCAAAGCGGATCATCGCAGCCCTTTCCGTCAGCTACGGTCGCGGATGGAATAATACACCAATGCCATGATTGCCCACCCCATCACCAGGAATAGTGAGGCCAGACCAAAAATCACGGCACGACGGGGATATTCACTGGTCTGTGCCAGTGTTGGCGCGATGTATGTCGCCAGATACCGGCTCTGCCGGGAGGCATTGGCCCGGGCTACATCAAGTGCAGCCAGTGATGCACGGTATGTCTCCTCGGCAAACTCCCGGTCCACGATTAGACCTTCGTATTCCGCTATCAGGGCCGGGTAATCATCCCCCGCCCCTGCCCCACTGGACAGCTGCTCGCGCTCGTTGGCGATCCGCTCGCGGATCACGGTAATCAGCCGCTCCGCCTGACGCTGACGCGGATCAGCCCCATCGGTTCCGCTGAGAAGATCCAACTCAATCAAGGCTTCGGCCAATTGCTGCTGCAGGTTGTTGATCACACCTGCACGGCCCTGAATATCCGAAGCCGGATCGACAAGCTGGTTCCCGGATCGGAACGCCGTCAGTGCCTCACGGGCCACTTTGAGCCTTCCGACCGCCTCTTCAAGATCAATTCGCGCGTAGCGCATCGCATCCTCGCGGGCCTGCTCGTTAAGGTCATTGATCATGTTCTGGCTTAATCGCAGGATCTCGACAGCAATCTCGCGAGCTTTTTCAGGCGTGAACGCCTCTATCCGCATTTCCATCAATCCCGAACTACGGTCATAGGAAACACTTACGATCCGACGCCAGTAGCTGTCCAAATCCTCAATGCTGGCATCGGGCTTCAGGGCAAAGAACGGATCGTCGTCCCAATATCTGCTGTAATGTTCACGCAGGCCCACATTTTCGTCGATCTTCTGAACGAGAGACTGACTCAGTATAAACTCGTAGAGAATGTCCCCGTCCGAGGAGGCCGATGCTCCTGTCAGACTGGCCAAGCCGCCCAGCAGTGCCGAGGCGCTCCCCCCCTCTTCCTGACGCACCGTGAAACCGGTTAGCGAGATGTATTGATCCTTTGCGATCACCCAAAGGTAGAACCCCACCACCGACAGCGGGATGAGAACCACGGCCAAAAAGGAAAGGACCAAACCAAAATGACGACGCCGGAAACGCGCCGCCTTTACCGTTCGACGTACGGGGCGGACATAGGGCTCCACCTTCTCGACCTTCCGGGGGGCCGGAGCAGGTTCGGCAGACGCGCTGTCTTTCGGGGTCATTTCACTCATTTTGCTTCCGGAAGATGGTTTGAACTTCTAAGGAATCTTTTACATACTGATCCCGGTATTGCCAGCACTGGAGCAAACCGTAATGTCGCGTCCCTCTGCCCAGGTTAGTCCCGTCGCGCATGGTGCAAATCGAAGCTTTGCGACGTTCAGAGCCGTCTCGGCCTTGATCCTGCGCGAAATGGCCACGCGCTACGGGCGCTCCCCGGGGGGCTATGCTTGGGCCGTGTTGGAGCCGCTGGGCGGCATCGCTGTCTTGGGTTTCGGATTTTCTCTTCTGGTGCGCACACCGCCATTGGGAACCAGTTTCCTGTTGTTTTTCGCAACGGGCTTCCTGCCGTTCGGGATGTACAACAACCTCGGTTCTGCGGTGGGGCGATGCATCAACTTTTCGCGCGCCCTGCTCTTCTATCCCGCCGTGACCTGGGTGGATGCCGTTCTGGCGCGGTTTATCCTGGGCGTTCTGACCGAAACCCTCGTGATCATCATCATCCTGACGGGACTGGTTCTGACCATCGATAGCCGTATCATCCTGGACGTTGGCGCAATTGTTCAATCAATTTGCCTGGCCGCTGCGGTGGGGTTAGGCGTGGGTCTTCTGAATTGTGTCCTGTTCGGGCTCTTCAACATCTGGATGCAGATCTGGAGCATCCTCATGCGACCCATGTTCTTGATCTCAGGCGTTCTTTTTCTTTACGAAAGCATGCCACGCGCGCTACAGGATATCTTGTGGTACAATCCGATCATGCATGTCACGGGATTGATGCGGCGCGGTTTCTACAGCAGCTATGAAGCCTCCTATGTCAGCATCAGTTATGTGCTGCTGTTTGCGGGAGTCTGTGGGTTTCTAGGGGTCGTCTTGATGGGCAGGTATCACCGTGTCATTCTCAACCGGTAGCCGCAATTAGGGGCGCGAAGACGCTGGATTGGCCCATGCCAACACGCGGGCGTGAGGGATCTGAGTGCGCCGCAGCAGCCCGTCGCGGATCGCGCGGCCCAGCAGCATCAGGTAGCGTCCCCGTTCTCCCGAGTGGAACCGGGCCTTGAGCGCCCATTTCACCATCATCATCAGCAGCACCAGCCAGAACCACGGACCAGCAGCCAGGCGATAGACCATCAGCAGATTACGGTAATGATAATAGGATTTCCAAAGAGGACGGAAACGCTGATCAGCGCCTGAAATGGTGGTAAAATCATGTTCGAACCGAATGGCGGGATCAAACAGGATCGTGCCCCCTGCTTGTCTCATAGCCAGCGAATAGAGCACATCATCGCCGTAGATGAACAGCGACCCATCTGGATACCCCACTGTCTTGATCGCCGCGCGCGAAACAAACAGCCCGACAAAGGATCCGCTGTCGACGGCCCTGAAATCACTGCCCTCGTAATCGGCGGGATTTAGGTGAAACCCGGCCCGTCCGCGTCCCCGTAGTGCGCCCTTTAGCGTGCGCCAGACCATGCCGCGGTGCCAGAAAGGATTAAGCGTGGGGCGATTCATATCACAAATCCGCCCGTCAGGATGGTAGACTGCCGCCGACCACGCCATCGCACTGCTGCGGTCAGCATCCAAAAAGGCCGCTACGGCCCCCGGCGCAGGGCGCGCATCGTCGTCCATGACCAGGATCCACTCAGGATTAAAGGTATCTACGGCAAAGCGCATCCCTGCCTCAAACCCGCCTGCTCCGCCGCCATTCACCGCACAGCGCTGCACCACCAGATGCGGATCATTCTGGGCCGCCAGCCAGCCAGCCGTCCCATCCGTACTGGCGTTATCGATCACAATGATACGATCTAGCCCTTCTGAGGTCGCCGCCAACAGACGCGCCACGGTCAGACGAAGCTGGTCCAGCCGATTGTACGTCACGACAACTGCTACAAGGCGCTGTGACAGGGGCGGCAGCGTGGTTTGCATCCTAAGTATATCTCCAGCCTGAAACTCCGTGTGGCTCTGGTCATAGTTCTTCCGCCAAGTCAAACACCGCAGGCCGCTCCCGGCACTTCGGGTTGCTTTCTGACCCCAATCTGGCAAGAAGGTCCAGGTTTTCAGGTTCAAGGAATTTCCCGATGAAGATCGAAGAAACAGCATTGCCGGGGGTCGTTGTTTTGACCCCGGCCCGCCATGGAGATGCCCGCGGCTTTTTTTCCGAAAGCTGGAATAAGGCGCGGATGGAGCAAGCTGGTCTACATTATGACTTCGTGCAGGACAACCATTCCCTCAGTGAGGCGGCGGGCACAGTGCGGGGCCTGCATTTCCAAAAGCCCCCCCATGCACAGGCCAAGTTGGTACGGTGCGGGCGTGGGGCACTTTTGGACGTGGCCGTCGACATCCGCCGCGGCAGCCCGACATATGCTCAATGGGTCGGCGTCGAGCTTTCGGCGCAGAACGGTAAGCAACTGCTGATCCCTGCGGGTTTCCTGCATGGGTTTGTGACCCGTGCACCCGACACTGAGATTATCTACAAATGCACCGATTACTATGCCCCTGACTGCGATGCTGCCGTGCGCTATGATGATCCTGATATCGGGATCGACTGGGGATTGGGCGAAGACGCGCCACGGCTTTCGGCAAAGGATGCTCAAGCGCCCCGGCTGGCGGATATCGACACACCATTCAGCTTCGAAGGCCAGGACACATGAAAATTCTCGTAACCGGCGGTGCTGGCTTCATCGGATCGGCAGTTGTGCGGCTTGCTGTGGCGCGGGGGCATCGGGTGGTCAATCTCGATGCTCTGACCTATGCCGCCTGCCTTGATAACGTGGCCGAGGTGGCCAACAGCCCTCTTTATACGTTTGAGCATGCCGACATCCGGGATCGTGCCGCGCTGGACCGCATTTTAAAGACCCACAAACCCGATGCAATCATGCATCTGGCAGCCGAAAGCCACGTCGACCGCTCGATTGATGGGCCGGGTAATTTCATCGAAACTAACATCACCGGCACCTATCACATGCTGGAAGCCGCGCGCGCCTACTGGACCGCGCAGGGCCGGCCCAACACATTCCGCTTTCACCACATTTCGACGGATGAGGTTTTCGGGTCGCTGGGCCCCGCAGGCATGTTCACCGAAGACACCCCCTACGATCCCCGCAGCCCCTACTCCGCATCTAAAGCCGCAAGCGACCACTTGGTGCGCGCTTGGGCCGAAACCTACGGGCTTCCCGTGGTCCTGACCAATTGCTCTAACAACTACGGGCCCTACCATTTCCCTGAAAAACTGGTCCCCGTGGTGATCCTGAACGCGCTGGCGGGCAAGCCGTTACCGATCTACGGCGACGGCGCTAACATCCGCGATTGGCTCTATGTCGAGGATCACGCCGACGCGCTTTTATGCGTGCTGGAGAAAGGCAAGCTGGGCCGATCCTATAACATCGGGGGTGAGAATGAGCGCACCAATTTGAAGCTGGTTAAAACGATCTGTGGGATCCTGGATGAAAAGCGCCCCCGCGACAGTGGCACCTATGCGGACCTAATCACCTTCGTCGCCGACCGCCCCGGCCATGATGCGCGTTATGCTATCGACCCTGCCCGCATGAACACCGAGCTGGGTTGGCATCCTTCCGTTACCGTCGAGGAAGGCCTTGCCCTAACCGTGCAATGGTATCTGGATAATGAAACTTGGTGGCGCGCGCTACAGGCCCGCGATGGCGTGGGCGAGCGTCTGGGGAAGACCGGATGATCCTCGTTTTTGGCAAGACCGGCCAAATCGCCACTGAGCTTCAATTGCAAGCCGATGTCACAGCTCTGGACCGTCACGCTGCCGATCTGAGCGATCCGGCGTCCTGTGCAGCCGCGATCAGAGAGCACCGCCCCGATGTGGTGATTAATGCGGCAGCCTACACCGCCGTAGACCGCGCCGAGGAGGAGCCCGACCTTGCCCAGATGATCAACGCGCAGGCCCCCGCCGCCATGGCGCAGGCCTGCGCGGATCTGGGTATTCCGTTCCTACATGTCTCGACCGACTATGTATTTGACGGCAGTGGCACAGACCCGTGGCAGGTCAATGACCCGATCGCCCCCCTGAGTGTTTATGGGCGCACCAAGGCTGCGGGCGAAGAGGCGGTGCGCGAGGCCGGCGGGGCATATGCGATCCTACGCACGTCTTGGGTGTTCTCGGCCCATGGCAACAACTTCGTCAAAACGATGCTCCGCCTGTCAGAGACACGCGACGCATTGAGTGTGGTCGATGACCAAATCGGTGGCCCGACCCCCGCAGCCGGCATCGCAGCGGCTTTGCTAGATATGGCGCGGGCAATGCGCACAGGCCAAAGCGGCGGCACCTATCACTACGCTGGCACGCCATCCACGAGTTGGAAATGTTTCGCGCGCGAAACATTTGCTGCGGCGGGGCGGAAGGTTGACGTGACTGGAATCCCCACATGCGACTACCCGACACCGGCCACACGTCCCCTTAACTCAAGGCTCGACTGCTCAGCGTTAGAGTCTGACTTCGGGATATCCCCCCCAATTTGGAAAGCCAATTTGGCACAGATTGTAAGAAAGTTATTATTATGACGGACCAAAGCACGAAGGCGCGCAAGGGCATCATTCTGGCTGGCGGGTCGGGCACGCGGCTGTACCCGATCACCGTCGGCGTTTCCAAGCAGCTTTTGCCGATCTATGACAAGCCGATGGTCTATTATCCTTTGTCGGTCCTGATGCTCGCGGGTATCCGCGAGATTGCTGTGATCACCACGCCACAGGATCAAGACCAATTCCAGCGCACGCTGGGAGACGGCAGCCAGTGGGGACTGCAGATCACATACATCCAACAACCCTCACCTGATGGGCTGGCGCAGGCCTATATCCTAGCTGAAGAATTTCTAGACGGGGCATCAAGCGCGATGGTTCTGGGCGACAATATTTTCTTTGGCCATGGGCTGCCCGAGCAATTGGCCGAGGCAGACAATAAGCAGGAAGGCGGGACCGTATTTGGGTACCGCGTGCATGATCCGGAACGCTATGGAGTGGTTGATTTCGCTCCCGATGGCACGGTGCGTTCGATCATCGAAAAACCGGAAGTACCACCATCGAATTACGCGGTCACTGGACTCTACTTCCTCGACGGTACGGCGCCTGCACGCGCACGCAAGGTCCAACCCTCCGCGCGCGGCGAGCTGGAGATCACCGCTTTGCTGGAAAGCTATTTGCATGATGGCAGCCTAACAGTGCAGCAAATGGGCCGAGGGTATGCGTGGCTCGATACGGGCACCCACGCAAGCCTTCTTGACGCGAGCAACTTCGTAAGAACTCTATCAAGCCGTCAAGGTATGCAGGTGGGTTGCCCCGAAGAGATCGGGTTTTCGAAGGGTTGGATCAGCCGCTCCGAACTGGCTGAGCTGGCTGAAAGATACGCTAAGAATACTTACGGTACCTACTTGGCATCTTTGCTGAAATAGAGAAATGTTTCGCGCGCGAAACATTTAAAACAGGCTCTATCCTGACGGATAGAGCCTGTTTTGTTAAGAACTCTCAAGCCATCGCAACAGACGGGCGCGCAATTCAGGTGTAAGGGCAGGGCCACTCAGCTCGATCCGACCGTCTGATTTGTACACGCGCACATGCAGGCCGTCGCGTAGGTCCCGCTCGGAATACGCTGGCAGGGCAGTTGTATTTTTGCGGTCTTTAGAGTCTGATTCTACTGCGAGCCCCTGCGTCAGAAGCTGCATCTCATCCTCTGGCGTTTCCACCCGCCCGTCCTGAAGTTCAGCCCGTAGACGCGCCCCCAGATCCGTGTCACGCTCTAATGCGCTTGAGAGTTGCAGGCCTAAACGCTCTCCAATGGACTGCGGAAAACGAAGGGCGCCATCAAGGGCACCGACAATCGTCAGGAAGGATCTGATCTTGGATCGCTTGGCGCGGGAGGCCGTTCCGAAAAGATTCAGCAATGCCCTTTTTTCAGTGTCGAACACACCCTGTTCCACGGCCTTAGCGGCGATACGGGCACGCTCAAAGTAGCTTAGACCCACGCGGATCTCGTTTTCCTCGACCATCGCGATATAGGCATCCGAGGCATCATTGGGCCGGCGCTCAATCGCAAGCACAGTGCCGTCGCCGTGACCTTCCGCATGAAGTTGCATCAGCGCCGTGCAGCGCCGCCACCCTGAGATCAGGCCGTAACCACCCTCTGCCAGCGCCACGACCTCGATCGGGGTTTGCTGGCCGCGGTCGCGCAGAGAGCTAACGAGGGCCGCCATATCATCGTCATCATGTGCGATCCGGTCGCGCACCAAGTGATCAAGCCGGATCGCAGACAGCGGCAGGGCGGCGATCATCCGACCCTGCGCGCGCGCCTCATGCAGTTCGCGGCTTACTTCCTGCAAAGCAGCTGTGGCCGAGGCTTCAGAAGCGACGTCCGCGATTGGGGCGCGCATACCCCCCAAGGGCGCCATGGATTTCGTCTCAGGCGCCCTCACGGAGAAATCAGGATTCAAGAAATCGGGGTTGGCGGGGGTCAAGCGTTTGCGTTTGGCCATGGGGCGTCTCCTGTTGCGGGGGCCGGGCGAGGATCGGCGTGAGGTTTAAACATTCGGCAAAAGGTCCGCATGGTCATTAAACAACCTGCGCACCGGTGTCTCTGGAAGCCAGTTCGTCTCGCCTCCAGGCTCCGATCAGCAACTGTTTGAATGCGGCGTAGGTCGCATCAAACGTTTCACGACCGCGTACATAGGTCTCACGGTTAAAATCACGGTAGTCGGCTTCGTAAATGCCCTGTACCTGTTCGCCAGCCTGTCCGATCAGCGCGGTGAAATCCTGTCGATGCGGCGAGAGAGCGGTGCCAAGATAGCTTTGCATTAATGCAGCAAGTTCTGCCTGCTGCGCGCCATCATACCGAGTGACCACCGCGCGCACCGCGTCCCATTCGAAATTAAGCCCCTCGCGCCCCAGGGCTCGGGCTGCCATATTCTCAGCCTCCTCAATGGAGCCGAAGGTGGCATGCAACATGTCAAAGAACCGACCGGTACTGTCGAATTCCAGAAACGAAGCCCCAAGCGGCACCAGCAGGATGTCAGCGGCGGCCAGCCCGTTGATTGTCAGATAGCCAAGGGCAGGGGGGGTATCGAGAAAGATCACGTCGTAGTCGTCCAGCACGCCGTCAGCTGCGAACATATCCGTCAGCGCATCCCACAGCTTCCAACCACGCGCCTGCATGCGCCAGACCGGCACTTGGAATTCGGCCCAATAAAGGTTGAGCTGCGCGCCGATGAGGTCGATGTTGGGCCAGTGAGTGCTCTGGATCAGGCTTTTGCTATCGACCTTCAAGGCCTCGGTAAGCGTATCATCAAGCGGCAAAGGCCCCTCGCCGCGGTCCATTCGGCGCTGGTTCTCCAAACGCAACTGTAGTGCGTAGTGGCGTGCCATTAGCGGGAACACTGTCTGCCATTCGTCCTTGACCGCACCGCCAAAGATCGAGGTCATGGAGCCTTGGGAGTCCAGATCAACCACCAGCACCTTATAGCCATCAAGGGCCGCGGACATGGCCAGATGCGCCGCCGTCGAGGTCTTGCCCACACCCCCTTTGAAATTGGCTACGGCGACCATCTTGGCGGGCAAACCCTTAGGGCGGTAGGGCAAGTATTCTTTGGCTTTGGACCCCTCGTTGCCGAAATGCGCACGCAGGCGCTGAACTTCATCAAGCGTAAACCACTTGGCGCCGCCCGCCGTTTCGGAAATCCCTTGCGGCAAATCGGGGTTCTGTTTGAGCACTCGGCGAAAATGACCTGTGGCGACGGGGATTAGGTAACGGGTAATTTCCCAGGTCGAGAACCGACGCAAGCTTCGCCCGCTTTCTCCCTGTAAGCCGCGGTTTTGCAGATCCTGTCGGCCAGTGTCACAAGCATGCGCCAGCTTTTTAAAGTTTTCTGTGGTGGTCGGTGTACCCAGTGCTGCATTGGCCTGATCGGGGTCGATGTGGAAATAGGGGGGCAGATGGCCCGCTGTTTCGGGTGGCATGAATGCTCCTAATGTGCGTCGTTTCCGGTACCGTACCATAAAAGAGCGAACATGAAACTAAAGATGCTACATCGTCAGAGTTTTCTGAGAAAATAAGGCGGTATCAGTCTGTAGGATGGGACATATTTGAGGCAATTTGGAAATTTTTTCAGTTATATTTGGTTATAATACAGTTACAGGGACATTCTACCTTCGTTTAAATGTTTAAAACCAAAGGGTAAGCCCCGGTTTTTCCAAGCTCTCCGACTCTGAACCCCCGATACGGTGACTCTGATCCCCCGAAAAGATGACTCTGGTCCCCCGATAGCAGTTCTGGACGGGGGGGTATCTATGACTTTAGGTTAGGTGTCACTGAAACCCCGAAAGAATCGGGGCAGTATAATCTGAGTGATATGCGGGCGACATGATCCGCAACCTCGGGCGAGCAGTGACACAAGGTGCGACAGCGCACCTGCAGGCAGGGTGACAGCCATGACCGATATTCCTGTATCCAGCTTGTCGCCGGACCGACATCCTACGGCAGATTTTTTCGTCTGCGATGTATTTGATGCAGCGCCCAAAGATGACTTGGGCACGATGGAGCATCCGATTTTCTCCCTTTCGACCCGGCCCGACAAACGCATTTTGTCCTATGCGCATGGTGGGACCACCATCGAGGTGATCCCCTCGGTCAAAGGGCGGGCAACAATCCATGACAAGGACATTCTCATTTTCTGCATCAGTCAGTTGATGGCGGCAGTGAATGCAGGACGTAAAATTTCGCGCCACATTACTCTTAAAGCACACGACCTGCTGGTAGCGACCAACCGCGATACATCCGGGGATGCCTATGCCCGTCTGAAGGATGCGTTCGAGCGTCTGGCGGGGACACGCATCACTACGAATATGGCCACTGGCGGGATTGAGACGACACAGGGTTTAGGCCTTATCGAATCCTGGGAGATCAAGCGCCGTGCGCGGGGCGGGCGGATGATCTCTGTCGGCGTCACACTGAGCGAATGGTTGTTCCGTGCTGTGCAGACCAAGTCCGTGCTGACGTTGAGCCGGGACTATTTTCGCCTGCGCAAGCCCTTGGAGCGGCGCATCTATGAGTTGGCACGCAAGCATTGTGGCCGACAGCGCGAATGGCGGGTAAGTGTCACAACGCTGCATAAGAAGTCCGGATCTGCGGCCCCTCTGCGGGTGTTCCGCGCGGCTCTGCGCAAGATGGCCAGCGCGGCTCATCTCCCTGATTATGACATGCTCGAAGAACCCGGTGATCTGATGGTCTTCTCACGCCGTCCCGTGGTGCTAGAGCATGGCAGTGCGCCGCAGCTGAGCGTGGATGCGCTAGAGGCCGCACGCGCATTGATGCCTGGTGTAGATGTCTACGCGCTGGAAGCCGATTGGCACAGCTATTGGGACCGCAACGGGCAGGCCGTCTTGCGCAATGCGGACCTGGCGTTCCTGGGCTGGGTCCGGACACAGACAAAGAACACAACCGGGGGGTAAGATATTCTTAAGTTAAAACTGCCAATTTAACTGAAGGTGGCAGATTTCCGCGCCGGGTGTGGACCGCTTGCGGCGACGTCTTTCTATTTCCTCACGCAGGCCGTAATCGCGACCCAATCAACCAATAGGTTCCCCAACAGCTTTCGTGTTCCGGAGTTTTCTTTTCCGGCGCCCATGTAAAAGGAAAAGACGGCCCATGGTCTATGCTACCGATTTAGAACTCTACATGCTGGAACTCGTCAACCAAGAACGATCTGCACTCAATCTGGACCTCTTTGAGCTTGAAACGAACCTCAACCAATCTGCGGATGATCATTCGGAATGGATGCTGGAGAACAATGTGTTTTCCCATACGGGCGTTGATGACACGTCTCCGACACAACGCATTCGGGCTGCGGACTTCGATCTGTCGGGCAGCTGGCGCACCGCGGAAAACCTCGCCATCCAGTCAGAGCGGGGCGAAGAAGGCTATCGCGACGATGTTGCAAACCTGCACAGGCTGTTGATGGAGAGTCCCGGTCACCGGGCCAATATTCTTAGCCCCGATCTGGATTACATCGGGATTGGGATCGACATCGGTTCCTTTACCTACAGCTCTGGTGCGACGGCCCTTTCGGTTGTCGCGACCCAGAACTTCGGCAGCTACCCTCTGTCGCGACTGTCTGAATGAAATCGTGCCTGCACGACGCTGTCCACGTTGTGGCAGCCCGCGCGTGCTGTCGCACCCGGACTGTTCGACCTGTCGATCGCCCATATGGATTGCGACGCCTTCTATGCCTCGGTCGAGAAACGCGACAATCCTGAACTCGCGGGCAAACCGGTTATCATCGGCGGCGGGCGGCGCGGGGTCGTGTCGACTGCTTGCTATGTGGCGCGGATCCGGGGTGTGCGCTCTGCCATGCCGATGTTTTCAGGCGCTCAAGCTTTGCCCGAGGCGGTGATCATCAAACCGCGGATGGAGGCCTATGTCGAAGCCTCCCGCGCGATCCGCGCGATGATGGAAGAGATGACCCCGGCAATTGAACCTCTGTCCCTTGATGAAGCCTTCCTCGACATGACCGGCACCGCGCGGCTGCACGGCCAGCCCCCTGCTGTCATGCTGGCGCGTCTGGTGCGACGGATGAAGCTGGAATTGGGACTGACTGGCTCCATCGGGCTTAGCCATAACAAGTTCTTGGCCAAGGTTGCGTCGGACCTCGACAAACCACATGGTTTTTCGGTGATTGGCGCGGGGGAAACTGCTGCTTTTCTGCGCGACAAACCTGTCGGTATGATCTGGGGCGTTGGGGCGGCCACACAAACCTCGTTGGAAAAAGCAGGCATCCGCAGCTTCTCCGATCTGTTGCGGTGGGAGCAGACCGACCTCATTGCCCGCTTCGGCAGTATGGGCGACCGGCTGTGGCACCTTGCACGCGGCCAAGACAAGCGGCGCGTGTCAAGGCACCGTCCGGTAAAATCGATCAGCAATGAGACGACATTCTTTGACGATACCGGCGATGCGGAGATTCTCGACGGCCACATCTGGCGCTTGGCGGAAAAGGTCGCGGACCGGGCAAAGGCGAAAGAGATTGCAGGCCGGGTGGTGACCCTAAAGCTCAAACGTGCCGATCACTCTTTGCTGTCCCGCCGCCTGTCGCTGCACGACCCGACGCAACTGGCCGACCGCATCTATCGCACCGCCCGCGCCCTTTTCGATCAGGTCGACCACAAAACCTCCTACCGGCTTATTGGCGTGGGGCTGTCGGACCTTTCGGGTGCAGAAGGCGCAGATATGGCAGGTGATTTGCTTGACCCCGGTGCCGCACAGCGTGGCCGTGCCGAACGCGCGGCCGATAGTATCCGCAGCCGCTTTGGAGAGAAGGCGATCGTGAAGGGCCGCGCCCTGCGCTGACGTTACTCCGCCGCGAGCGGAAGACGTTCCTGCCCGATCTGTGCCACTTCGGCGACAACACGTTGCAGCGCCGCCTGCACCGCCTCGAAAGCGCCATTCGGGCGAATCAGACGCTCGTTCATGTAAAGCGCGCGGTCGATCTCAACCTGCACCGCATGTTGCCCACGTGAGGGGCGGCCATAGGCTTGGGTGATATAGGCACCGGCAAAGGGCGAATTGCGTGTCACTACGAAACCGGCATCGACAAAGGCCGCTTCGATTCGGTCGACCACGTCTCCGCCCGCCGCCGCGCCAAAGCGGTCGCCCAGCACCACATCGGGCCGCCGCATGCCGCCACGCGCCACGCCGTCCATGGCCTCATGCGGCATGGAGTGGCAATCAACCAGCACCGCCTGCCCAAAACGGCGATGCGCCCGGGTCAGCAATTCCTGTAATTTTGCATGGTAAGGCCGCCAGTAGCTGTCGATTCGCAACTGCGCCTCTTCTAGGGACAGCTTGCCACGGTAGATCGCACGGCCATTGGCCACCACGCGAGGGATTACCCCCAGTCCGGAAGCCACGCGCGGATTATGCCCCTGTCGCGGTATTCCTTCGATGACGGATGGGTCCAACTCCTCCGGCGCGCGGTTGAGATCGATATAGGCCCGCGGAGCGCCTGCCCTGATAAAGGATGCCCCATGAAGCGGGGCACAATTGAACAATAGATCGACAAAGGCATCCTCAGAAGAGCGGATCGCATGTTCATCCAAAACCGACCGCCGCAGAAAAGACGCTGCATAATCGCGCCCTGAATGGGGCGACGCAAAGACCACACAAGAGCGGTTGCGGTCAGGATGCAGTACTTCGTAGGCGGTCATAGGCATAATAAATCCCTCTGCGTCGAACATAGCGTGTTTATTCCGCGTCAAAAGCCCTTGATCCTCCTGCCGACTCCTTTTATAGCACCCAAACGGCGCGAAATTTCGCGCCCCATTTTTGTTTGGGGCCGATTATGAAACGTCGTTAAGTGGGTGATTAGCTCAGCGGTAGAGCACTTCGTTGACATCGAAGGGGTCACTGGTTCGATCCCAGTATCGCCCACCATTTATTCATCGACCCGCCTTGGCGGTTGCCCGCAACCCAGGCGCTGGCCCGCGCCACGACATGAGGAGACCACCTATGAAGGTTCGCAATTCGCTCCGCTCGCTCAAGAATCGGCATCGCGATTGCCGTGTTGTGCGTCGCAAAGGCCGCGTTTACGTCATCAACAAAACGCAGCGCCGGTTCAAAGCCCGTCAGGGCTGAGACTTGCAGCAATTCGATTTTTAAGGCCGCTCCTTCTTGGGGCGGCCTTTTCGTTGCGGCACAGCGCTTGCAAGCGCTGCGCAAAGCCCCACCTACAAAGCAGACCCGAATAACAAGGAATATCAACATGTCGGATACGCCCGAATATACGCCCCCTAAAGTTTGGAAATGGGAATCGGAGAGCGGCGGCAAATTTGCCAGCACCAACCGGC
>NZ_CP083566.1 GCF_025143985.1 Sulfitobacter sp. W027 | reverse complement strand
GCGCGACGGCACCCGCAGAGGCAATCACCGCGACAAGGTTCAACGCGCTATCATCGTCGTCGCAATGCAGATGCAAGGCATCGCCGAAGGTCTCGCGCAGGGTATCGCGATAGGCCATGAGCGGCGCGCTGCGGCCAGAGTAGTGAAAGTCGAACGCCTGACCAGCCGCCTTAAGCGTCGTCGCCATTGAGATCATCGGCGTGATGCCAATCCCCCCGGCCAACAGCACCGCTGGCGCGTCCGGGGTCAGGGCAAAATCGTTCTTTGGCGCGGCGCAGGTGATCTCTGCCCCCGGTTTCAGCCCGTGCATATGGATCGAACCGCCCTTGCCTTCCGGCTCACGCTGGACCGCGATGCGATAGGTTTCGGGGGCTTCGGGGATCGGGTCGAAAGCAATTAGGGAATAGGCACGGGTGTCGCCGTCGGGCAGGTCGAAGAGTACATGCGCACCCGCCTCCCATGCCGGCAGCGCGCTGCTGTCTGCTGCCCCAATCTGGAATTCGCTGATGCGATCGGTCAGCGCTGTGACCTCGCGCACAATGGCGTCGATCTTCGACATGTGACATCCTCCCGTGGTAAACAATATGATTTTTCATATAGTTTCGGTCAAGGGTTTTCTTGCCAAGTGCGAATTTGCCCGCCATTTAGGAAAGCCGAGGTGCAAAGAGCCCTCTTTTCGTCAAAGGGTTAACAGGTGTGACGCAACAAAAGACCGACGCAACCACCAAGGATGAGACGGGTCAGGACAGAGGATTCGTCTCTGATTACCTGCTTTATCTATTGGCGGCCGCCAGCGATGTGGCGAGCGCTCAGTTCCACGCGCAGGTGCGCAAAGCCGGGCTGCGGGTGCCGGAATGGCGCGTGTTGGCCTGTCTTTCTGACACCGATGGCGCGATGATCACGCAATTGGCGCGTCAGGCGCTGGCCGAACAATCACGCCTCACGCGAATCATCGCCCAGATGGAGGAACGCGGCCTGTTGATCCGCCGCAGCGATCCTGCCGATGGCCGCCGCGTGCGGGTCTATCTGACTGATGCAGGCCGTGCGCTGGCCGCTGAACTGGTGCCGCAAGCGCGGCGTCATGAGGCTGCTTTGATGGAAATGCTTAAGGGCAATGAGGGGGCGCATTTGAAACCGGCGCTGAAATCCCTGCTCGCGGCATTGGATGGCTCGGTGGACCCACAGGGCTGAATGCCCCCCTTGCTCTGGCCATAAAAAACGGTTCCAATCGTGCTCTAAATGTGAATACATGAAAAAGCATATACTTGGCGACACGGGTTTGGGAGAACCCCGTCAAGGCATATCGAACGATATGGGGAGGAGCCCAAAATGACCAAATTCACCAAGTTTCTCACGACGAGTGCGCTTGCGCTTTGCACCGCGACCGGCGCTTTTGCGGCCGAGACGCTGACCATTTCCACTTGGCTGCCGCCCAGCCACCCGGTCAACACCGGCATGTTTACCCAATTGACCGAGATGATGTCGGAAGCCAGTGATGGGCTGATCGAGACTGAGTTGAAAAACGGCCTTGCCCCGCCGCCCGCGCAGATGGATCTGCTGCTGGATGGCGCCGCTGATATCGCGATCCTGTTCCACGGCTACACGCCCGGTCGTTTCGTCGGCACGAAGCTGGTGGAAATCCCCGGTTACGAGGGCAATGCCGAGGCAGCTTCGGTTGCCCATTGGCGCGTGCATGAGGCGATGCTGGCCGAGTTGGACGAGCACCGCGGCGTTAAGGTGATTGCGCTGACCACCCATGGTCCGGGGCAAATCCACTCCAACAAAGAAGTCGCGTCGCTGGATGACCTGCAAGGGCTGAAGACGCGCCTTGGCGGTGGGGTTTCGGCGGATGTGGGCGCTGAGCTTGGCCTTGTCGGCATTCAGGTGCCCGCGCCCAAAGTCTATGAGACTCTGGATTCCGGCGCGGCTGACGCGGTGGCGATGAACATGGGCGAGAGGATCAGCTTTAAGCTGAACGAAGTCGCCAAGAACGTCTATGAAATGCCTGGCGGTTTTTACCGTGGCTCCTTCTCAGTCATCATGAGCCAAGAGACCTTCGACAGCCTGCCCGAAGACGTGCAGCAAAAGCTCGACAGCGAAGTTTTTGGTGAGACGGCGAGCCGTATGATGGGTGCTGTCTGGGATCAAAGTGACGTTGACGCGCGTGAGGCGACCGGGGCCGCTGGCGACAACAAGATCGTCACCGCCTCCGAAGAGGATCAGGCCCGCTTTGCCGAAATGGCCGCCAAGGTGCGCGACAAGGTGATCGCCGAACTCGATGCGGCAGGCGTTGATGGTCAGGCCGCCTATGAGATGATGCGTGAGGAAATGGCGAAGGCCAGCCAGTAACCCCCACCGCCAAAGGGGCCGGTCGCACAGGCGGTCGGCCCCCAGCCAGGGAACCGCCATGCGCTCTTTCATCCGACTAACTGCCGCCCTCTCGGCCCTGCCGATGACGATGGCCTCTCTCGCGCTTTTCGCGTTGATGGTCCTGACCTTCTCCGACGTCATCATGCGCTCGGTTTTCAACGCGCCGATTGAGGCCGCGACGGAGCTGATCCGGATCGGCATCGCCTTGATCGTTTTCTCTGCCCTGCCCGTCCTGTCGGGCCGCGAGGGGCATATCGCTGCTGACCTGCTGGACCGCCCCTTTGAAAATTGGGGGCTGCAACGCTGGCGCGATGGGCTGGTGACGCTGGGATGCGGGGTGATGCTGTGGTTTCCTGCGGGGCGGGTCGTGGACCTTGCCTACCGGGCGCTCAGCTATGGCGACGTGACCGAATACCTTGAAATTCCGACCTTCTACATCGGCATGTTTATCGCGGTGATGAGCTATCTCACCGCTGTCGTGCTGATCCTGCGCGGGCTTTTGCGCCTCTTTGCGCCGCAACTTCTGGACCCTGCCACATGATCGCATCTGCCATCGGCTTTGCCGCCGTTTTCGTCCTCGTCTTGCTACGCCTGCCGATTGCCTTCGCCATGGGCCTCGTTGGGATGATTGGGCTGGTCTATGAGACCAGCTACCGCGCCTCAATCTCCATGGTATCGCGGCTGATTATCGACACCAGCCAGGACTATGGCCTGTCGGTGATCCCGCTTTTCATCCTCATGGGGCTCTTCGTCAACAAAGGCGGCATCAGCCGCGAACTATACCAAGTGTCCAACGCCTTTCTGGGTCATTTCCGAGGCGGGTTGGCCATGGCCACGATCGTCGCTTGCGGGGGCTTTGCGGCGATTTGTGGCTCCTCCTTGGCCACGGCGGCGACGATGTCGAAGGTCGCCATGCCAGAAATGCGCAAATACGGCTACGCCGACAGTCTTTCGACCGCGTCTATTGCGGCGGGCGGCACGCTCGGCATCCTGATCCCGCCTTCGGTGATCCTGGTGATCTATGGGCTGCTGACTGAGACCTCGATCGGCGCGCTGTTCATTGCGGGGATCGTGCCCGGCGCGCTTGGGATCCTGCTCTACCTCTGCGCGGTACGCTTTTCCGTCGCCATGAACCCTGAAGCCGGCCCCGCTGGCCCCCGTTCCACATGGGGCGAGCGGTTGCGGGCGCTTAATCACGTTTGGTCGGTGCTGGCGCTCTTTGCGCTGGTAATTGGCGGGCTCTACGGCGTGCTTGATTTCTGGCCGATCCATCTGGCCTTTTCCCCGACTGAAGCGGCGGGGATGGGGGCGGCAGGTGCCTTCCTCATTGCTTTGGCGCGGGGCGGGCTTAGCTGGGCCGGACTTCGTGAGGTGCTGGAAGAGACCACGCTGACCACAGCCTCGCTCTTCTCAGTGTTGATCGGGGCATGGATCTTCTCGAACTTCGTGAACCTCGCGGGTCTGCCCGAAGGGCTGCTGGCGACGGTCACGGCGCTCGATCTCGGGCCTTGGGTGGTCATGGGGCTGATCCTCGTGATCTACATCGCACTCGGATGTATTTTCGAGAGCATGTCGATGCTGCTGCTGACCGTGCCGATCTTCTTCCCGCTCGTCACCAGCCTTGGTTTCGACCCGGTGTGGTTTGGCATCATCGTCGTCGTAGTGACTGAGATCAGCCTGATCACACCGCCAGTCGGCCTCAACGTCTTTGTCCTTAAAGGCGTCGTCGGTGATGTCTCTACGGGTACGATCTTTCGCGGCGTCACGCCTTTCTGGCTGGTGGACATCCTGCGGCTGATCCTGCTGCTGATCTTCCCGGCGCTGGTGCTGTTCTTGCCGGGGCAGATGTAGCCCCCTGCCCTATCGCCGCGCCTGTTTGCACTTTGGCAGGCGCGGCGCGATAGTGCGGCCAAATCATTATGGATGAGGCCAGCATGAACATCGACCTATTGAAAGACCTTTGCGAAACCCCCGGCGTTCCGGGCCGCGAGGACCGCGTTCGCGATCTGATCACCCGTGAGATCGAAGGCCTGTTCGACCATGTGGAAACCGACGCGATGGGCTCCCTCCTTTGTCGCCGTGATGCAAAGGCAGGCGATGGCAAGGCGCCCAAAATCATGCTGCTCTGTCATATGGATGAGATCGGTTTTCTGGTCAGCCATGTGTCGAAAGACGGGTTTCTTTACCTTCAACCTGTAGGCGGCTTTGATCCGCGCAATCTCTTCTCGCGCCGCGTGATGGTCTGCACCGATCAGGGCGATCTGAAAGGCGTGATGAACCCGGGCGGCAAGCCCATTCACATCTCCTCCCCCGAAGACCGCAAGAAGATCCCCGAGGTGTCGGAATTCTTCGTCGATCTCGGGCTCGGGGAGAAAGCGAAAGACATCGTTAAAGTCGGTGACTTCGTGGTGATGGACGAACCCTTCCTTGAGATGGGCGATCAGTTCGTTTCCAAAGCGCTCGACAACCGGGTGGCTTGCTGGCTGGGCATTGAGGCGATCCGCAAACTGGCCGACAAGGGCCGCGGGGCAGAGATTCACGTGGCCTTCACCTGTCAAGAGGAGGTCGGCCTGCGCGGGGCACGCACCGCGGCCTATAAGGTGCAGCCAGACATCGGCCTTGGCATCGACACCACGTTGGCCTGCGACACACCCGGCGTGCCGGATCACATGGCGACCACACGCCTCGGCAGGGGGTTTGGCCTGCATGTGCGCGACAGCAGCTTTATCGCCGATGTGGGGCTTGTCAGTGAGATTGAGAAACTCGCAGAAGCGCGCAACATCCCGTTCCAACGCACCATGCTCGCCGCCGGGGGACAGGACGGCGCTGCAGCTCAGCAGGCCGCCGCAGGCGCGCGGGCTGTGGGGATCGTGGTAGGCACCCGCTACATCCACACGGTGACCGAGATGGTCTCGAAAAGCGATCTACAGGCGGCGCTGGATATCCTTGTGGCCTATCTCGAAGGGTTCGACGGCAAAGCCGCCTGAAGCCCCTCCCCCTGAGCGCTATGCTGCGCTCAGGGCTGCACCCCATCCTCCGAAGTCTGCGGCAGCCAGACGGTAAAGGCCGCGCCCCCCTCGGCCCGGTTGCGCACGGTGATGATCCCCCCAGCCCGCTGAATCAGCGTCTGAGAAATCGATAGGCCTAAGCCCGTCCCCTCCCCCGGTTTGGTGGTAAAGAAGGGATCAAATAGCGAGGGCAACAACGCCTCCGGCACCCCCGGCCCGCTGTCATGAACCGAAAGCGCGACGCCCGCCACGCCGTCGCGATCCGCAGGTGCCAGATACAACTCCAACCGCCCTGCCCCCTGCATCGCTTGCACGGCGTTGACCACGAGGTTCACCACGACCTGCTGTATCTCGCCCGAGTCCGCCCGCACCGGCGGCACCTCTTCAAAGTCGTAATGCACCTCAATCCCGCCCCGGCTGATAAGGTGATCGACAAGCACGAGGCAGTCCTGCACCAAAGGGCGCAGGGCAATATTATGTTCACAGTCAGAGAATTCGGACGGGGCTGCGAACTTTAGCAGTTTGCCGACGATAACCTCAATCCGCGACACCTGCCGGTCGATCAGCGCCAGTTCCGTCGCCACCGGCTCAGCATCAGTGCCCAAGATTTGACGGATGACATCAACATTGCCCATGATCACCGCAACCGGGTTATTGATCTCATGGGCGACCCCGGCGGTGATCTCCCCGATGGAGGCGAGTTTCTCGCTCATCACTAGCTGCCGGAATGTCTGTTCCAATTTCTCGTTCGCCTCGCGCAGCTCGGCGGTGCGCTGATCCACCCGCTGGTTCAACTCATCATTCCAACTGCGCAACTGCCGGTCGCGTTCTTGGACTTGTTCCAGCAACCAATCAAGGTGATGTGCCACCGCGCCGATCTCATCACGTGCGGGCACCGGGCCGATGCGCGCGGAGAGTTCCCCCTTACCCACGCGGTGCATGACTTTTGTCATCCGTTCGAGCGGCGAAAAAATACCCCGCGCCAGCCACAGGAACACCGGCGCCGACAGTGCAAGCACCGCGAAGAAGGCCGCCAGCATCCACCAGAACGCGTCGCGTTTTGCCTGCGCAAAGGGGGCCTCAAGGAAGCCGACATAAAGCATCCCTACCCGTTCGCCAAAACTATCGGTGATGGGCTGATAGCCGGAGATATACCAATCGTTCACCACAAATGCGCGATCGAGCCACGTCCGCCCGTCGATCAACACGGCCTCGCGCACCTCTGCCGAAACACGGGTTCCAAGGGCGCGTACATCCTCGAAAAGGCGCACGTTGGTAGAGATGCGCAGATCATCAAGGAAAAGCGTGGCGGTTCCCTGTCGATCTCCCCCAGTCACGGCGTTGAGGTAAACGAGATCATTGATCGTATCGATAAAATCAAGGTTGCGGTTCAAAAGCATCCCACCGACCAAGACTCCCTGCCGACCGTTCAGATCAACCGGGCTTGCCGCATGGACGACCATGCCCCGATCTTCGATCTTCCGGTTGGTGGGCACGGCAGCGGGCGTGTCAATCACGGGCACCTGCGCCCGAATGGCCAAAGCTTTGCTTAAAGTTGCCAGCCGTGCATTGCTGAAGATGTCTATCTCCGCCCCGCCGGTGCCCCGCGCGGCCTGCGCTATCACGGGCCAATCCTCCCCGGCGTCGACAGCGGCTTCAAGCGGAAGGAACTCTAGGAAATCCAACCCTAACCGCTCACGCGTCTCCGCAAAGAAGGTGGCTTGGTCAGCGCTCGATCTCTCAAGCCAGCGGCTGAATTCGACCGATCCCGCCACCGCGTCCAACTCATTACCCGTCTGCGCCAAAAGGCGCGAAAGATACTGGTTGGCGATCTTTAACTCGCTCTCAACATTCGCGATGAGGACTTTGTCGTAATCCGCCGTCCAGCGCGACATGCCTAAAATCAGCAGCAAGGGCATCAAGACGATGAGCGGCGTCAAAGCAAGAATTAAAAGGCGCAGGCGTACGGAGGTCATGGGCAATCCCGGGAAACTGCGGACAATCTAGCCTTTGGCTTCCCAAGGGTGAAGCGCGAGGGCCAAATTAACCCATGAAACCACTCAGACACCCAAGATTGACAGGCTCGCATTCACTTAAATAACTGAAAAATAACGTATTTTCAGATTGTCAGCTGACAATTTCGCCGATTTGTCAGCGCAGATACCATAGGATTAAGGGAAAACGCGCCATCTCGGGCCATCTGGGTCAACCGCCGCAGGTACGCGCCCGGGCTTCGGATTGTCGCGGCTTTCTCAAGCAAACAGAGAACCGTTACCGCAGCACTCTCCGCGCCCATATTTCGTTTTGCCTCATTTAACACTGGCGGGTCAATCCCCAGCATAGGCGCGATCTGATCTCCAATACGTACGAGGTCATGCCAGTTCCTCAAAGCATCTGGGAAGAAATTGCGTACTTCAGTGCAAGCGGTCATGACCTCTGCAAATGTCACACCTCTCTGGGCATCATCGTTCTCAGCATTGTCAGCCGGACGTGGCTGACCTGCCGACGTAGCCTCAGGTCTTTCAGAGTCAAAATAGGGTTTATATGAATCCTGTATGTGCCGCTCACTTTGGTTGTCGCTGGCGCTCAATTGATCTGTGGGACGGGCAGGGGGTGTGGGTAGAGCTTCAGCTTCTGCCTCGCAATCCGCAACCTGACGAAGAGCCTCTAGTAAGGTATTTTCAATTGACGCCAATGCCGCTTCCTCCGGTTTGCGCCGCAGCATTCGGCCAATTTCGTCCGAAATCGCCTCCGCGCCGCCCTGACGGATCAAGGCATGTCTCAGGACCAGCACGCGGTCCCTAAGAGCCTGCAGGCGCTCGCATTCCGCTTCGGCCTGTTGTGCCGCAGTCTCAATCGCCTCCGCTTGAATGACGAGCGGGGAGAGGTCAAAGCCAAAAGCCAAAGCAATCGCTCCACCGCGATTGCGAGCAAACCGTTTCCGGTTGGGGCTGTCATGTCGGTCAATTAAACCGAGCCGCACAAGTTGCCCGAGATGCCGCCTCAGTGTGCTCTCGGGCATTCCGTGCAGCCGTTCAGAAAGCCGGGAATTCGACGCAAATACGATCCCCGCCGCGCCATCAGGGATATGACGGCTGGGCAGGAAACTCAGCAACGCTTTTAATACGGTGAGGGTGCGGTGCGACAGTTCGAAACTGTCAGCCGCTCTTGTCAGCCGGTCGAGCAAAGCCCATTTGTCGGGCCCCTCGCATGACATTTGGGTGGCCGTCTTCGGCCGCCCGAACGCTGTTCGGAACGTGTTTTCCATTTAAAATCACGAAAGACAACAAAATACCGGCCCTATCCCATCGGGTAGAGTTGACATCGATAAATCTTTGGGGCTATCTCGAAGGTGCAAAGTTTGAGAAGGGCCTTCCGGGATTTATCCTGGGGGGCTTTTCTTTTGTGGTCCTGATGTGCCTCCTGTTGCTACTTCCTCAATGTCTCACGCGCGGGTCTTCTGCCAGCGGTCGTGAATCTCTCGCAAAAGCTCTTCTGCATGCGCATCGAGCCATGTATCGAACCCTTCTGCCGCCCGCGAGGGCACGGTGACAGTCACGCCCCGCTTGCCGCTACGGATGTCTGCCACTGCCTTGCCATCACGGCTCCGCAAGGTGCGGGGCTTTGCGGATGGGGCAGGGGCGGCGGCTTTTTCGGGCCGGGTTGATGCGCAAGCGTAGATCGCTTCAAAGCGATCGTCTGAAGTCAGACTACCCCAATCGGGGCGCGCCATCCGATCCTTGGCCCGTGTTTTCGCAACGGGCGTTTCAAACAACTTTACCAATGCCATCCAACGGTCGCGGCCAATAGAAGGAGCCGAGCCGACTTGACGCAAGAATGGCAGGTCGAATGCATGACCAACCTTGAGCATCCGACTAACCATCGGAAGGTCGATCGACAAAGCATCCGCAATAGTCTGCCGGCCGTGCCCGCCCGTATCGAGCTGAGCTGCAAAACTGGCCTTTTCGATGAAAGACAGGTCTTGCCGGGCCGTGTTCTCCTGACCCTGCGCCATGACGAGCGCATGGTCATCGAGTTGCCTAACCATAGCCTTTACAGGCATCCCGAGCGATTTCAGAGCCTGAAGCCGCCGGCGCCCGTAAACAATTTCAAAACGACCGGGTGTTTTGGGGTGAGGGCGCACCAGTACCGGCACCTGTTGCCCATAGGTCTTCAGACTGTCCTGAAGCTGCTTCTGAGCCTGTGCATCAGTCCCTAAGCGGTCTTCAACGCCCGCCATGTCGATAAGCGTGCCATCCAGTTCCTGAACTGCATTCTCCTGCATCCGGTTCAAGGACGACTGCAATGCGCCGACAGCGCCGCGAGGCATTAAACTCGCCTTAGGTTTCGCTTGAACAGGCTCTAAAGAGGGAGTTTTGGGCCTATCGACCTTCTGTTTGGTCTCGGGTCCGGAAGATAGAATGCCTTTGCGTGCCATTAACGCCCCCATGCTTTCTGGATCATGGTTTCGATCTCATCATTCACAAGATTAAGTGAATCCACCGCTCGGTCATATGTTGTCCGATGAAACTGCGATCGATCCACTTCGTAAATTGTCTGATGGGTCAGCCCGGCGTCAGAAATCGCTGTGGATTTTAACATCGGAGCGACCATGACTTCTTCGTCAAACAACTGTCTGAGGAAGGATAGAACTTGCTGCTGAGGGCCGTCGTTAGGCTCATAGCGGTTGATAAGGAAGCGCAGGAAGTCGAACTCCATGCTTGCCCCCGCATTAGAGACGACATCTAGCAAGTCTGCACTCATCTGCAAGAACTGCGACATGGACGCGACATCAAGCATATTGGGCACAACGGTGATCAACACGCCCGTCGAAGCGCAAAGCGCTGACATCGTGAGATAGCCCAGTTGCGGCGGGCAATCGAAGATAACCACGTCATAATCCTGCTCTACGTCCTGTAGAGAAGTCGCAAGACGCGCGAAAAACGCAGGCTGCGTGTTGTTCAACAGCGCCTGTGGTGTCTCATGTTCAAATTCCTGGAGCATCAACCCACCAGGGGCGAGGTCAATGCCTGTAAAGTATGTTTTCTGAATAACATCGGCCAGTGGCACCGGATCATCATACTGAATGGCATCGTAGATCGTGCCTGAATTCAAGAAATCATACTCTGGGCGATAGCCAAACAACGTGGTTAGAGAGGCTTGAGGGTCGATATCCACGCAAAGGACGCGGTATCCCTTCAAAGCCAAGCGCTGCGCGGCATGGATTGCACTCGTCGTTTTCCCACTACCGCCTTTGAAGTTCAAAAAGGACAATACTTGCAACTTGTCCCCTTCACGCCGTCCGCGCAGATAGGCCCCCCGCGATTTCGCAGTTGCTTCTAGCGTTTTCCGGATATTCAGCAGATCATCGGCACTGTAATGCCGCCGCCCGCCGGGGCTGGTTCGCACTTCTACGATCTTGTCATCGAAATGAAGTTTGCGGAGAAAACTTGTGGAAATACCAAGCAATTCAGCGGCTTCCCCAGCAGAAAAGCGGCGCAATTCCTTCCGCGCATCAGGCGCGAAGACCTTCAGCATGTGACTTTCCAACGCCTCGGAAAGCGTTTCCGCATTACGGCGGATCCGTGTATTGATGTGTACAGTGTCCGTCACATCTGCCCTCGCTCTCAGTAACGCTATTATTCGGTAGCGCTTTTGTTTCCGTTACTTAATGCCAATAGAGCATCGCGTGCAACAGATTCTTGCGTGTGAAGGGGGACCGATGACAACTATAGTCTTGGCTAGACTAAAATATAGACAGGAACGTGTTGTCTAACGCTTTGAAAGAACTAGATAAAACTATACTTGGGCAAAGTTTAACCTTGTCGATCGCCCCTATGCAGCAGAATAAGGTGATTTGAACGTTGTTAGAGCCACATAACCCTGTTCGCGAGAATCACGCCAGGGTCATCCTGACCGTCTATCCTCACAACCGTGCTGAATTACTGGCCAGCCTGTCTCATCCGCCATTTTCAAACCTTCTAGCTCTAGCCTCCGCGCGATAGTCCTGACAGGGTGCGCGGTGACGGGGCTGATGCTCCAATGCGGGGAGGCCACAGGGGCGATGGTCGATATTTGGAGCGGGATTGCACAGGCTTTTTGGCTTGTGTTCACGTTTGATGCCGAACTGGTGGAAATCGCCGGGCGGTCATTGCGTGTGACGCTCACGGCTTTGGTGGTTGCCTGTCTGATCGCCCTTCCGCTCGCAGCATTGGTTGCCGTAAAGCGGTTTCGCGCACGACGGTTGGTGATTGCAGTACTGAACGCATTAATGGGACTGCCGCCTGTTGTTGTGGGCCTAATTGTTTATGTGCTGCTTTCCCGCTCGGGGCCATTTGGCGTGTTGGGGCTGTTGTTCACGCCTACGGCGATGATTATCGCGCAAGTGATCATCATCGTGCCGCTGATCGCCTCGATTGCACATCAGTCAATCCGCGATCTTTGGCAAGAATATCACGATTTGCTGATTTCGATGAATGTCACGCAGGGGCAGAAAATACGAACCCTGCTTTGGGACTCCCGCCGCGCCCTCCTGACTGCCGCGCTGGCAGGCTTTGGTCGTGCGATCGGTGAGGTCGGTGCAATCATGATTGTCGGTGGCAACATCGATCACGCGACGCGGGTGCTGACCACAGCGATCGCGCTTGAGACGGGGAAGGGGGAGTTTGCTTTGGCTCTCGCGCTCGGTTTCGTGCTGATCGGGCTGGCCGTTGCCGTGAACCTCGCCATCCACTGGTTGGGCCGGACTGAACGTGAGGGCCGGTGGTGATGCAGCTTTTCCCGATGCAAGCGAATGCGATTGAAAGCCGTAGGCGGGGGCAGCGGTTGGTTGGGCCGATTGATCTGACACTCGAAGGGCAGGGCGCCACGGTCGTGATCGGCCCGAATGGAGCAGGGAAGACCACGCTGCTGCAACTGCTGCACGGTACCGCGCGGCTCTCTGCGGGGCAGATCGACTGGGCCTGCGCAACCGAAGAGGCGCGCCACCACCAAGGGTTCGTTTTTCAGCGTCCGGTCATGCTGCGGCGCACGGTCCTTGAAAATCTCACCTACCCCTTGCGCCTGCGCGGGGTGGGAAAGGCAAAGGCCCGGCAAGCGGCAGAGGAATGGGCCGCGCGCGTCGGGTTAGAGCCGCTTTTGAGCCGCTCAGCCCCTGTGCTGTCAGGCGGAGAGCAGCAAAAACTCGCCCTCGCACGGGCGCTTATCTGCAAGCCCAAATTGCTGTTTCTGGATGAGCCATGTGCCGCGTTAGACGGGCGCGCGACGCGTGAGATTGAGGCAATATTGCAGACCGCGAAATCTGCCGGAACGCGGTTGATCCTATCGACCCATGACCTCGGCCAAGCGCGGCGTCTGGCCGATGATGTCTTGTTCCTGCTTGGAGGCCGGCTTCATGAGGCAGGATCCGCAGATACGTTTTTCAACCAACCTGAGACCGCAGAGGCTCAGGCATTTTTAAGAGGAGATATCGTAGAATGAAACATTGGATTATTGGCGCAATTTCAGCGCTGACGCTGAGCACTGCGGCCCAGGCGGCGGATGTGTTGAAGATGGCTGTGACCACTTCGTTCAACAACTCCGGTCTCGCCGATGTGCTTCTGCCCGAAATTGCGGCGGACCTTGATCTGGATGTACAGCTGCTGGTGGTAGGCACCGGCCAAGCCCTCAAGCTGGGCGAGTCAGGGGACGTAGATGCGATCCTCGTGCACTCGCGCAAGGCGGAAGAGGCCTTTGTCGAGGACGGGTTCGGCAGCCATCGGACCGAGATCATGTATAATGATTTTGTCTTTATCGGGCCCAAGGGCGACCCGGCGGGAATTGCCAGCTCCGATGCGGCCACCGGGGCGCTCGCGGCGATTGCAAAGGCTGAATCGAACTTTGTCAGCCGTGGTGATGACAGTGGCACGCATAAGAAAGAACTGTCCCTCTGGGCGGAGGCTGGCCTTGATCCGGCGACCTTTGGCACGTGGTACAACGCCGTTGGCGCCGGCATGGGGGCCGCGCTTAACACCGCTTCGGGGATGCCCGCCTATGTCATGTCGGACCGCGCAAGCTGGCTGAACTTTGGCAATAAGGGCGAGTTGGCGCTGCTCTATGCCGGCGATCCCGTACTGTTTAACCAATATGCCTATCTGCCGGTGAACCCAGAGCTGCACGATCACGTCAAAAATGATCTGGCACTGAAGTTGGAAACATGGCTGATCTCTGACCGGGCGAAGGCCTTGATCAACGACTATAAGATCAATGGTGAGACGCTCTTCGTGTTCAATGCGAAAGGCGCTGAATAACCTGACTTAAAGACCATCCGCGCCGCAATGTGGCTCGGGTAGTCTATTCTGGCAGATCGCCATGGATGGCAAATTGTTCAAGTCCGGCATCCTGCGGCTGGATCATACGGAAACTCTCCCGCACGCCGGCATCCGTCAATTCGCGTGCCACGGTGAGCAGGCAATTGGGAGCGTGTTCTGCGCAAAGCTCGATCATCTGCGCCAGTTCCTCGGATGCCACCGGGCGGGCGGCGTCGACGGATGGGGCACCGTAGTAGGTGACGAAATGCTGTGCCAGCATGGCAGTGAGCGTCTCCACCTCAGCTTCTTCGATCTGCGTTACGGCAACAAAGGTGACCCTACCGAAGGTTTCTAGACCCAGCCAGCCGTTAGCGAAGGCCTGACGCGCCTTGCCGGTCAGATCGCCTTGGGTCCAGTCCGAGAACTCGAAACCCCCGGAGATGCACCATTCGCCGGTGCGCGCGGGCGAAGCAAAGACGTTGCGGTCGCTTTCATCGAAATGGATCGCGCGGGCGAGTTTGAGGGTCATGGGGTGGCCTCCAATAGGGTGGTGAGCGGGATCAGCTGGGTGGTTGTCTCGTTGCGCATGAGCATGCCGAAGTCTTCGTCGACACCGATGAATGTACCGCTTTGGCCCCGCACCGTCACCTCACTGTCGATCCCATAGACCAATCCACGCCATTCGCCATGCAGACTAACGGGGCCGAGGCCTTCCCAGCGGTTGATCCAGTGCAACGTGTGCCGCGCCCAAGAAGAGATCAGGGCAGGGGGCTGAACCTCGGCACAGCCTTCAGCGAATAGTGCGGTTTGATCCGGGTTAAGGCCTGTTTCCGCCATGTCTGGGTCGTCTGCAGGGTAGAGGGGCAGGGTAAACCCCACAACCAACCAATCCGGGACCGCCGTGGGATCGATACTAGAGGCAACCATACGGAACGCACCGCAGGAAGCGCCGTTCAGGCGAATGCCACCGTCCCATTGCAGTTGCACCGCCACTTCGGGCGGGGAAAGCGCGCCAAGGGCGTTTTGGAAGCCGACACCGCAGACCGGCAGCATCGCCGCCGCCCGCGCCAGCGGCACCTCGGGCGCGAAGACCAGCGCGCCCTGCATCTCGGCCCCGTCCAGCCGGTAGGTGATAAGACCAGCGTCACAGCCTTCGGCCGCACGGGCGCAGGCGGCGGAGAGGGCGTCACCCGCCACCGCCTCGCCCGACATCAGCGGGGGAAAGGACGGCGCTTCACTCATGCTACGCCAGCGTCGATCAGTTGCTTGGCGATCGCGTGGAAGGCCGCCGCCTGTTTGCTGTCCGGCTGGCTTACGGTGATCGGCGCACCGCCATCTGAGGCGAGGCGAATCTGCAGGTCTAGCGGGACTTCTGCAAGAAGCGGCACGCCCCATTTCTCAGCTTCAGAAGCGACACCGCCGTGGCCAAAGACATGCTCCTCGTGGCCGCAATTGGTGCAGATATGGGTCGACATGTTCTCGATCATCCCAAGGATTGGCACCTTGAGTTGGTTGAACATGTCGATCCCCTTGCGGGCGTCGATCAGAGCCACGTCCTGCGGTGTAGAGACGATAACCGCCCCATCCACATGGGCCTTCTGCGCCAGCGTCATCTGCACGTCGCCGGTGCCGGGCGGCAGGTCTACGATCAGCACGTCGAGCGCGCCCCATTGCACCTGCGTCATCATCTGCTGCAGCGCGCCCATGAGCATCGGCCCACGCCAGACGACGGCCTGATCCTCATTGGTCATCAGGCCAATCGACATCATGGTGACGCCGTGGTTGCGCATCGGCAGGATGGTCTTGCCATCGGGCGAGGCCGGGCGGCCCGAGACACCGAGCATCCGGGGCTGGCTGGGGCCGTAGACATCGGCATCAAGCAAGCCCACGCGGCGGCCTTGGGCGGCCAGCGCACATGCGAGGTTGGCCGAGACGGTAGATTTACCCACGCCGCCCTTGCCGGAGGCAATGGCGATGATGCGGTCAACGCCCGGGATTTTCTGCGGGCCGGTCGGCTCGGCCTTGCGCTGCGGCTTGAGGTCCGGCGGCGGGGCCTTCTCGCTATGGCCGGTCAGCACGATGGAGACTTTGCTCACGCCTTCGACCTGCGCCAGCGCCGCCTCGGCTTGCGCCTTGGCCTCCTCGTAGGCCTTGGCCTGCGCGGGCGGGATTTCCATCACGAAACGCACCGCGCCTGCGTCGTCCACATTCAGCGCACGCATCACGCCGCTGGCCACGATGTCGGTGCCCGTGGCCGGATCGGTCACAGTTTTTAGCGCGGTCAGGACCGCTTCCCTGCTGGCAGTCACGTCGCTTATGCCTCGCCCTTGTCCGCGCCGGCAATGGTGCCGTCGATGGTGTGTTCGAGACCCAGTTCCGGGATCGTGATCACGGCCTTGACCGCGAAGGTCTTGCCGCTCGTGTCATGGTCGCGCATGGCCTTTTCGATGGCCTGTTGCGAGGTCACGCCGACCTGCTTGAGAAACTTGCGCATCGACATGTTGAAGTCTTCGCTCATGGGTGGCTCCTGTGCTTAGGGGCGGCCTAGTGGTCGCGCCGTTTGGAGAGGTAATCTTCGGTGGTGCGGGGGCGGGGGCGCTCGTTCCCCGCCATCGGGTTGTTGGTGCTGTGATACTGCGCATTGATCCGGCAGTCATCGCACATCTGGATCATCCGCAGCTTCGCTTCGTCGGCAAACATCGAGTGGCTGCGCAGTTTGTCGGTGATCTTCTCCACCGTGGACTTCACGCCGAAGAGGCTACCGCATTCGACGCAGGCAAAGGGTTCTTCCTCGTTCAGGATCCGCTGGCTGAGCGCTGCGTCGGTAAGATCAAGCTGCGGCGCGAGGGTGATTGCATCCTCGGGGCAGATATGTTCGCAGAGACCGCATTGCAGGCAGGCGTCTTCCTGAAAGCGCAGTTGCGGCAGGTCAGGGTTGTCGCCAAGCGCGCCCGAGGGGCAGAGCGAGACGCAGGACAGGCAGAGCGTGCAAGCGTTCTTGTCGACCAGTACCGCGCCGTAGGGCGCGCCTTGAGGCAGGGGTAGCACTTCCACATCGGGCTGCAGCGCGCGGGCGGCTTGGCGAGCGATCTGCCTGCGGCTGCCCATAGGGCGGACAGGCTGTGCTACAGGGGCGGGGGGCGTGCCGTCATAGAGGATATCGGTTAACGCCTCGGGATCGGGGGTGTCGATAAGCGACAGACGCGCTTCTCCGGCAATTGCGCGGGCGAGGGCAGTCTGTGTCTCAATCGCGTCGCGGTCGGCTTTGGGGCCGAGCAGCAGCGCGACATGGGCAAATCCAGCGGCCAGCGCGGCCAATGCCTCAGCATGGCCAAAGGCGGCCAGTGCGGGCAGGTGCATTGGCACCACATCGGCGGGCAGGCCGCGCCCGTGACGCGCCACAAGGCGGATCATCTCGGCTCCGTGGTCGTCATGCACCAAGATGCGCGGCGCTTCTCCTCCGGCCTTGAGGTAGGCGCGGGCGAGGGTCTGCACCCGACGCATGGTGAAATCGACGGGGGGCGCGTCATAGCTAATGGCACCGGAGGGGCAAGCCGAAGAGCAAGCGCCGCAGCCTGCGCAGATCATCGGATCGACGGTCACATGGTCGCCGTCCGGGGTGATCGCACCCGTGGGGCAAAGATCAAGACAGGCCGTGCAGCCGGTTTGTCCGGCCCGGCTGTGTGCGCAAAGCAGCGGTTCTGTCCGTACATAGAGCGGCTGCTCGAAAGTGCCGACCAGATGCGAGGCTGCGAGCACGGCGGCGGCGACAGCGGGCGGATGCGCAGGATCGGCGCGCAGGTAGCCTTCGCGTTTCTCGTGCGCGGGGAACAGCGGCGTGTCGCCGCGCAGGTCGATGATCACGTCACACTGGCTTTTCGCCCCGTCACGCGGTTCGGTCCAGCTTAATGGGCCGCGGCCGCGCGGATCGACCTGACGCAGCGCGTCGATCACCACTTCGAACTGGCCAAGCGCCCCATTTGCGCGGCGCAGCTTGCCGGAGATGAGATCAAAGTCGCGGACCTCGGGCAGGTTGTCCTCGGCCTGCGTGACCGCGTCGTCCATCAGCAATGTAACGCTGAGGTGGTCCTTAAGTTGCGCCGCTGCCTCCAGCGCCGCCGGGCTGCGCCCGATAATTAGGCATAACCCTTCTGAGGCGACATCGATTGTTTTCTCTGCCGGGGCGTCCAGCAGGGCCTCTGCCGCCAAAGCGGACATTTTGGGCATTTTATCACGGGGGTCATCCGACCATCCCGCCCGGTCGCGCAGATCCAAGAGGGGGGCAGGGGGCAGACCCAATTCCTCGGCCAACTCGGTAAAGACCCGCTCTTCCTGAGTGCAGCATAAAACTGCATCCCCGGCGGTCAGCGCCTTGGCTGCGCGGTCGATCTGGGTGGTACAGAGGGCCGAACAGGGGCGGGCGACCGCTAAACCGGTGCTATCAGCCAACGCTTCGGAATCGATAAGCTGCGACCCTGCGCAATCGCATGTTATCAATGTCTTGGCCATGATTTTTCCCTTGTTTCGCGCTTCAATCCAGCGCCCTTTTGAGCGTGGATGAGGCCCCAAGCTAGACGGGTTTTAGCACTGCCCACAACCGAAATTCGGTGAGCGGCTTCGCGGGATTGGCAATGACAGGCACCTATAGGTAGCAGTCTTGCGGCTCAGTGATTCGGAATTCCCGAATCCCTCGTTTTCCTAGTTAAACACTCAAGTTAGACAAATAGGCCTAAGGGTCGTTGAGGGGCCAAAGCGGCGGGTCATCTTGTCTGTAAAGCCGGATTTTTGGGGCACCGCGCAGATTTACGCTTCCCTCGGGCAGGTCTTTCGGTCGAAGCTTGGTGAAACGGAGGAGCCAGTTGATCCATAACCCGACAATGTATCGGACGATGCCTTTGGGCATTGTACTGCGGCGCGCGCCGGGGGTAACCCGTTGGGCCAAGTGGAGCTGGAAGGCGACCGCCGTGCTGCCCGGTGCCGGGGAGGCGGATTGGCGCGAGCTGCGCCGCGAGGGTGAAATCGTCGAATACCATGCCGCCACGCTCACGCTTGAACTCCATGGGGCGGAGACGGAAGCCTATGTTCACGGGCTGGGTGCCGATGTGCCTTGCGTCTATGTGGTGTTGCGCCCCATTCCCGGCGCACTCGAACGGCCCTTCAAACTGGCCCTCGTCACGGCGTCTCCCTATGAGGCGCAGGACTATTGTGACAGCGCTGAGGAAGTGGTCGAAAAGGTCGCGATGACACCCGGGCTTTTGGCTTGGGTGCAAGAGTTCGTCGAAGAGTTCCACCAAGAGGAAGCCTTCGTAAAGCGCCGCCGCGATCGTTTGCGGACGGATCACAAGCAAGATGGCATTGGCGATCCGCGTGTCGAGAAACCGGCTGATGTCTATGCCTCGCCTACGTTGAAACGAAAGCGTCTGGCATGAGCGGATTTTGGAAAAACCGGCGCGCCGCCGTCGCGGCTGAGGCCGAAGCCGAAGCGCTTGCGCTCCAAGCTCGCGCGGCTGAGGCCGAAGAAGCAGCACTGGCCGAACGCAGCGATGACGATCTGCTGGCCGAGTTCGATTTGCCCGCGCCCGAGGACCTGGTGAATGGCGAACAGCTGCGCGCCTTTCTCAAGGCGCAATTGCCGCAACGGCTCAAGACCCGCGCACTGCGCAGCTTCTGGCGGACCAATCCCGTGCTCGCCTGCCTTGACGGATTGAATGATTACGACGACGATTACACAGCGGCAGCGACGGCGGGCAAGCCGGTCAATACGATCTATCAAGTGGGCCGCGGCATGGTGGCCAAGGTCGAAGAGATATTGACGGCTGAGACTGATGCGCCCGAGGGAGCGGCTGAAGCGGTTGCGGAAGATGCGCCCGTTCTTGCATCGACCCATGATGTGGTCGTGCCTGCCCCGCGCCGAACAGAGATGGCGCTGGCGCAAACAGCTCCTCAGCAGACCTATAGCGCGCCTGTAGATCATGCCGGGGAAGAGGCCGAACAGGCCGCACCGACCCACCGCCGGATGCGGTTTCAATTTGCCAGCGATCTGGCACAGGACATGGAAGGTAGCAGCGCATGACCCAATTGGCCGCAACGCCCCTCCCCGAAGAGGACCGCCTGCGCGCGGACCTATACAACTTTATGGGGCTTATCCTTGCCGGGCCACCGGATCAAATGCTGCTGGATCAATGCGCGGCCCTTTCTGGGGACGACAGCGAATTGGGGCAGGGCTTCAAAGCGCTTTCAAAACTCGCCTCCAGAACCAAACCGTCGGGGGCGGAGAGTGAGTTCAACCGGCTCTTCATCGGGCTGGGCCGGGGCGAGCTGCTGCCCTATGCAAGCTTTTACCTCACTGGGTTTCTCAACGAAAAGCCGCTGGCGGCGCTGCGCCAAGATATGGTCGCGCGTGGGCTTGAGCGGGCGGCGAATGTGTTTGAACCTGAAGACAATATCGCCTCGCTCATGGAGATGATGGGCGCGATGATCGCGGGTCGTTTTTCAACCCCGGCCACGCTGGCGCAGCAAAAGACCTTCTTTAACCGCCATATCGCCCCTTGGGCCAGCCACTTCTTTGCTGACCTCGAAGGCGCGAAGAATTCAGTCTTCTACGCCCCCGTGGGCAAGATCGGCCGTGCGTTCATGCAGATCGAAGCAGAGGCGTTCCGACTGAGCAAAGACAATTAGACAAGACGAGATGAGACAAGCGGGGCCGCGCGCCCCTGAACAAAAGACGTAACAGGAGAGACAACATGACACGCAAGCCAGAGGGTTCCACCGACGCACCCGTTCGCAAGGATCGGCGCGATTTCCTGAAATTTGCAGGCACCGCCGCGCCCCTAGCCGCCGTCGCCGTGGCCACCACCGGGACCGAAGCTGAAGCGGCCAAGGCCCCCGACCTGTCGTCGGACCGCATCCAAGACACAGAGCATACGCGCGCCTACTACGCCGCGGCGCGGTTCTAATCAGATAAAAAGGGGTACTAACCCCGTAAACTTGGCAGGGCGTCCAGCGCCCGCCGTTCAATAGCCACCTCAGGCGGGGACCAGCCCCGCGCATAGGGAGTGAAGATATGTTGAGGAAAAAGACCAATGGGGTCGCGCGGTCTGCGCAGCGGGCAGGCATCATGTCCGACGTGGCGCGCAGCGGAATTGACCGGCGTGCGTTTCTGCGCGGTTCGGGCCTTGCCATCGGCGGGCTTGCGGCGATCGCAGGCACCGCGGGCAGCGTGCAACAGGCATCAGCCGCCACAGCCGCCGTCAGCGGCAAGATGGAAATCAAGAAATCCGTCTGCACCCATTGCTCGGTCGGTTGTACCGTCATCGCGGAAGTGTCGGACGGTGTTTGGCTGGGTCAGGAACCCGGTTGGGACAGCCCCTTCAACCTCGGCGCGCATTGCGCCAAGGGTGCCTCGGTCCGCGAGCACGCCCACGGCGAGCGCCGCCTGAAGTACCCGATGAAGAAAGTCGGCGGAGAATGGCAGCGAATTTCCTGGGAGCAGGCGATCAACGAGATCGGCGATCAGATGCTGTCGATCCGTGACACCTCCGGCCCGGATTCGGTCTATTGGCTGGGCTCGGCCAAACATTCCAACGAACAGGCCTATCTGTTCCGCAAGTTTGCCGCCTATTGGGGCACCAACAACGTCGACCACCAGGCGCGGATCTGTCACTCCACCACCGTGGCGGGCGTGGCGAACACATGGGGCTACGGCGCCATGACCAACAGCTACAACGACATCCACAAGTCGAAGGCGATCTTCATCATCGGCGGCAACCCCGCCGAGGCGCACCCGGTCTCGCTGCAGCACGTGCTGAAGGCAAAAGAGGAAAACAACGCGCCGCTGATCGTCTGCGACCCGCGTTTCACCCGCACCGCGGCCCATGCGGACGAATTCGTCCGCTTCCGTCCGGGCTCGGACGTGGCGCTGGTATGGGGTATCCTCTACCACATCTTCGAGAACGGTTGGGAGGACAAGGAGTTCATCCGCACCCGTGTCTGGGGCATGGATGAGATCCGCAAGGAAGTCGCCAACTGGACGCCCGACGAGGTCGAGCGCGTCACCGGTGTTCCGGGCGAGCAGCTTCAGCGCGTTGCGCGGACCTTGGCGAACCACCGCCCCGGCACCGTGATCTGGTGCATGGGTGGGACGCAGCACACCAATGGTAACAACAACACCCGCGCTTACTGCATCTTGCAGCTGGCTCTGGGCAACATGGGCACCGCCGGTGGCGGCACCAACATCTTCCGCGGTCACGACAACGTGCAGGGTGCCACGGACCTCGGCGTTCTGGCCGACACGCTGCCGGGCTACTACGGTCTGTCGGACGGTTCCTGGGCCCATTGGGCGCGCGTCTGGGGCGAGGATCTGGAATGGATCCAGAGCCGTTTCGCGTCTTGGACCGATGGCGCGGGTGAAGAGCAGAAGATGATTAACCTCACCGGCATCCCGGTATCGCGATGGATCGACGGTGTGCTTGAAGCGCGCGAGAACCTTGAGCAGCCGGACAATACCAAGGCGATGGTGCTCTGGGGCCATGCGCCGAACTCGCAGACCCGTCAGGGTGAGATGAAAACGGCGATGGAGAAGCTCGACCTGCTGGTCGTGGTCGATCCTTACCCGACCGTTTCCGCCGTTCTGCATGACCGGACCGACAATACCTATCTGCTTCCGGCCTGTACGCAGTTCGAGACATCGGGTTCTGTCACCGCGTCCAACCGCTCGCTGCAGTGGCGCGAAAAGGTCGTCGAACCGCTGTTCGAAAGCCTGCCGGACCAAACGATCCTCTACAAGTTCGCCAAGAAATTCGGCTTCGAGGATCGCATGTTCCGCAACATCGAAGTGAACGGTGAAGAGCCGCTGGTCGAGGATCTGACCCGCGAGTTCAACCGCGGCATGTGGACCATCGGCTACACCGGGCAGTCGCCCGAGCGGATGAAGATGCACATGCAGAACCAGCATACCTTCGACAAGACCACCCTGCGCGCCAAAGGCGGCCCTGCCGATGGCGATTACTATGGCATGCCGTGGCCCTGCTGGGGCACACCCGAAATGAACCACCCCGGCACCGCGAACCTTTACGATATGTCGCTGCCGGTTGCCGAAGGTGGCCTGACCTTCCGCGCCCGTTTCGGCGTGGAGCGGGATGGTGAGAACCTGCTGGCCGAAGGCGTCTATTCCAAAGGGTCCGAGATCAAGGACGGCTATCCCGAATTCACCATGCAGATGCTGATGGATCTGGGATGGGACGGCGATCTGACGGCGGAGGAACGGCAGAGCATCGAAGCCGTCGCGGGCTATCAAGCCCCGGAGAATGCGGACGATGGTCAAGAGGAAGTCGGCGAAACCTCGCAACAGGGCGAGATGGAGTCGGATTACGTGGCCCAAGTTGGCGGTATCAACTGGAAGACCGACCTCTCGGGCGGCATCCAGCGGGTGGCGATCGAGCATGGCTGCGCACCCTTCGGCAACGCCAAGGCCCGCTGCGTGGTCTGGACCTTCCCCGACCCGGTGCCAAAACACCGCGAGCCGCTCTATTCCAACCGGCGTGATCTGGTGGCGGATTATCCGACCTATGACGATAAGACCTTCTGGAGGGTGCCGACGCTTTATGCGTCCATCCAAAAGAATGACTTTTCTGAGGAGTTCCCGATCATCCTCACCTCTGGCCGTCTGGTCGAATATGAGGGCGGCGGGGACGAGACCCGGTCGAACCCATGGTTGGCCGAGCTGCAGCAGAACATGTTCATCGAGATCAACACCCGTGACGCCAACAATCTGGGCGTACGTGACGGGGCCGATGTCTGGGTCGAAGGCCCGGAGGGGGGCAAGATCAAGGTGATGGCCATGGTCACCGAACGGGTGGGCGAGGGCGTGGCCTTCATGCCCTTCCACTTCGGCGGGCACATGGGCGGCGTCAGCCTGCGGGACAAATACCCCGACGGGGCCGATCCGATTGTTCTGGGCGAAAGCACCAACACGGTTCAGACCTACGGCTACGATTCAGTCACGCAAATGCAGGAGACCAAAGCGACTCTCTGCAAGATTATGCCAGCGTAAGGAGATAAGAGAATGGCAAGAGCAAAGTTTCTCTGCGATGCCGAGCGCTGCATTGAATGCAACGCATGTGTAACGGCTTGTAAGAACGAACACGAAGTACCTTGGGGCATCAACCGCCGCCGCGTGGTGACCATTCAGGACGGCCAGCCGGGCGAACGCTCGATCTCGGTCGCCTGTATGCACTGCTCGGATGCGCCCTGCATGGCGGTCTGCCCGGTAGATTGTTTCTACCAGACAGATGACGGCATTGTGCTCCACTCCAAGGACCTCTGCATCGGCTGCGGTTACTGCTTCTACGCCTGTCCCTTCGGCGCGCCGCAGTATCCGCAGGCCGGCAACTTCGGCAGCCGCGGCAAGATGGACAAATGTACCTTCTGCGCCGGTGGCCCCGAAGAGAACCACAGCCAAGCCGAGTTCCAGAAGTACGGCCGCAACCGGATTGCGGAAGGCAAACTGCCGATCTGCGCCGAGATGTGTTCGACCAAAGCGCTGCTGGCCGGTGACGGTGACATGGTCTCCGACATCTACCGCGAGCGCGTCGTCGCGCGCGGCTTTGGTTCCGGCGCTTGGGGCTGGGGCACGGCTTACGAGCAAAAGGGCCAGTAACGGCTTTCGGGGCGGCCTGACCGGGCCGTCCCTTTTCTCCATATCTGTCTAGCCGGGGGATTACCCATGCTGCGCCACCTGATGGCTCTTTTCATTCTCGCCTTGGCCGCGCTGCCGGTCAGCGCTACGGCGCAGGACGTGCGCCTGCCCGAGAACGCGACTCCTTCGGCGATTGACCGCACCAGCACCGGTGGGGCTCAGAACTTGGCTGATATCGAACGCCGACAGAGCGGTGCCGAAATCGACGATGGGTTCAGACGCAATAACCTAGGTGGCGATGCCGCGACGGTGCCGGGGCTTGGCCCGTTGGGTGGACGCTCCGACCCAGACCTGTGGCGTGGTATTCGCTATGACGAGTTGCCCGTAAAGGTCAGCACCATGAACAAGACCGGCCGCGTGCTGGTGCAAGACAACGGCATCTGGTGGCTGAACTTCCGTGAAGGGCCGCTGGCGACTTACGGCAGCTGGCTGCTGGCGGGGACACTGGCCGTGCTCTTGCTGTTCTATTTGCTGCGAGGGCGCATCCGCATCGAAGGCGGCAAGGTTGGCCGCACTGTAACCCGTTTCAAAGCGATTGAGCGTTTCGCGCATTGGATGCTGGCGGGATCGTTCATCTTGCTCGCACTGACCGGCTTGGCCACGCTCTTTGGCCGTAAGGTCGTCATCCCGCTTTTAGGGCATGAGTTTAACTCTGTCCTGCTGACCGGATCGAAGTTCATCCACAACAACGTCTCATGGGCCTTTATGATCGCGCTGGTCATGGTTTTCTTCATGTGGATTTGGCACAATATCCCGAACAAGACTGATTGGGTCTGGATCAAACAGGGCGGTGGCTTTATCGGCGACAAACACCCGCCCGCCAAAAAGTTTAACTTCGGCCAAAAGATTGTCTTCTGGGCCGTGATCCTCTTGGGCTTCTCTGTATCGCTCTCGGGCCTGTCGCTGCTGTTCCCCTTTGAGATCCAGCTTTTTGGCCATACCTTTGGTCTTATCAACGACATCGGCGTGGCTGACGCGGCGGGCCTTGGTCCCTTGCAGGACGATCTGACGCCTCATGCGGAAATGCAATATGCACAGCTTTGGCATGCGATCATCGGCTTTGTGATGATGGCGGTGATCTTGGGCCACATCTATATCGGGACACTCGGTATGGAGGGCGCCTTTGACGCCATGGGCAACGGCGAGGTTGATGAACGTTGGGCAGAGCAGCACCACTCGCTCTGGCTCGATGAGGTCAAGCATGACAAACGGACCCCCGCAGAATGACGGGCGGCGGCGTTCAGGTAAAAGGATACGCGCAATGAAAGCCATGCTGGCAGGGTTTCTGGGCGTCGCGGTGATCGGCGTTGTGGCCTATTTCGGACTGCATGAGATAGGCTTTTCCTCGGCCGAGGTCTATTCAGGTGAAAACGTCCGATTGGACTGACACCGAAGAGGCATATCATGGCGGCAGGCGATGAATACGGCGGCACGCTCGAAGGCGCGTCGGTCCTAGTGATCGACGACGAACCGGGCATGCGCCATTTCCTGACTAAGATTCTGGAGCCGCGCGTCAAGCGCGTCGCGCAGGCGGCGTCGCCTGCGGAGGCCACCAAACTCTTGGATGAGGCGCATTTTGATGTGGTCGTGCTCGACAATGTCATGCCCGGCAAAACCGGTCTGGAATGGGTGGTGGAGCAGCGCCGCAAGGGGTTCTACGCCGATACGATCCTGATCACCGCTTATGCCGATCTCGAGACCGCCATTGCCGCGTTGCGGGCAGGGGTCAGTGATTTCGTGCTGAAACCCTTTCGGGCGAACCAAATCCTCGGTGCGGTGTCCCGCACGCTGGACCGCAAGAACCTGCGCCGTGACAATACGCTGCTTCGGCGCGAGTTGCATGGCGGCGCTGCGGTTCAAATGCTCGGCAAGTCCGAAGCGCTGGCAAAGGTGCGCAGCATGCTGAGCCGCCTCGCCCCTGTGCCGACCCCGGTTCTTTTCACCGGAGCCAGCGGCACGGGCAAGGAGTTGGCCGCGCGGCAATTGCATCAGATGTCTGACCGCGCTGACAATCCCTTTGTCGCGGTGAACTGCGCTGCCATCACGCCGGATCGGATCGTGCCGGAACTCTTTGGGGCGGTGGAAGGGAATGAAACCCTGCAACCGGGTCTGTTCCTTTTGGCCGATGGCGGCACGCTGTTCCTAGATGAAGTAGCGCAGATGCCCGAACAGCTTCAGGCGGCGCTGCTGCGGGTGTTGGAAGACCAGCGTATCCGCCCCGAGGGGGCCGAACGGGAGATCCCGCTGAACCTGCGGTTTCTTTTCGCCACCAATGCCGATTTGCCGAAAGCGGTGGCGGAGGGGCGCTTCCGAGCAGACCTCTATCACCGCATGAATGTGGTCGAAGTCGCGATGCCGCCGCTCAAGGACCGCTCAGACGATATTGTGGAGCTGGCCGCGATGTTCATGCAACAATTCTCTACTGCGCTTGGTATGCCCGCGCTGCGATTGGATGCGGAGACCTTGCTTAAACTCCGGCGCTACGACTGGCCAGGCAATGTGCGCGAATTGCGAAACCTGATCGAACGCTCGGTCATCCTTGGCAGCTTGCCCGAAGCCTTCGCAGGGCATGGCTCGGTTGATGGACCACGGGCGATCGAAGACCTCGAACTCGTCACACAGCGCCACATGCTGCACATTCTCGATCTGTGCAAAGGCAACCGGGCAGAGGCCGCGCGGCGGTTGGGCGTGTCTCGCAAAACGGTAGACAGAAAACTGGCAGCTTGGGCCGCCGAAGGGCTCGATATCGACGCTTTTTAAGCCTGCCGCAGGTATGCGTTTTTCACATATCCGTTCCGCAGATACGGTTTTCACCCCCTAGACGGAGAAAACTGTTCTGTTCAAATACGCAAAGGCGGAAACTAATCCACGTTCCCACCCTCATCCAAGCCAACGTTCCATCCGAACCGATCCCGCCCGCCAAACGTTCCTGTTTTAGCGACGGTGTTGAAGCGGGCAGCGCCCGGTGACATTTGAAGCTCAAGCGTTACAGGAGTAAATTCAATGCTGAAACAGATCGTTACCGCCGCCGCACTCGCCTCGGTTTCCGGCTCCGCAGCCTTTGCCCAAGACAATGAGACGCTGCGCGTCGGAATGTCGGGAGGCTATTTCCCCTTCACCTTCGTCAAACAGGATGAGCTGCAAGGTTTTGAGGTCGACGTGATGAATGCCGTCGGCGATGAAGCGGGCTTTGAAGTTACCTTTGAAACTATGGCCTTCTCCGGTCTGATTGGCGCGCTGGACGCTGGCCGCATCGACACGATCGCCAACCAGATCACCATCACGCCAGAGCGGGAGGAAAAGTTCGCTTTCACAACACCTTACGTCTTTGACGGCGCACAGGTCGTGACCAAAGATGGCAACGAAGAGATCGGCGGCGTCGAAGACTTGCGCGGCAAGACCGTGGCGGTGAACCTCGGATCGAACTTTGAGCAGTTGTTGAACGAACTCGACTTTGCTGATGAAATTGAGATTAAAACCTACGAGTCGAACATCGCCCAAGACACCGCCCTTGGCCGGGTCGACGCCTTTGTGATGGACCGCGTCTCCTCTGCACAGCTCATTCAGGAAAGCCCCTTGCCGCTGCAACTGGCAGGCAAGCCCTTCTCTGAAATCCGCAACGCGTTGCCGTTCCAAGACACCGACGAAGGCCGCGCCCTGCGAGACCGGGTCGATGCGGCGCTGGAATCCCTGCGTGAAGACGGTACATTGGCTGAAATCTCGGACAAATGGTTCGGGACTGACATTACCAAAGCGGAGTAACCCATGCGGGCGCTAGACCTTGACTACATGCTGGGGCTGGTGCCCGTCATATTGGGCTATGTACCGCTGACATTGTTCATGGCGGTGGCGGGGATGGTGTTCGCACTCATCCTCGCCTCTCTTTTGGCGGTTGAGCGTGTGGCCAAGGTGCCCGTGCTTGACTGGTTCGTAATCATTTTCATCAGTTTCTTTCGGGGCACGCCGCTGCTGGTGCAGTTGTTCCTTTTCTACTTCGGCCTGCCGCAGGTTCTGTCCTTCTTGGCGGAGATCAATGGCGTGACCGCCGCGATCATGGGGCTGACCTTGCATTTCTCGGCCTATATGGCCGAAAGCATCCGCGCCGCGATCATGGGCGTGGACCGCAGCCAATGGGAGGCGGCGCAGTCGATCGGCATGACCCAGAGCCAGATGATGGGGCGGATCATCCTGCCACAGGCCGCCCGGATCGCCGCGCCCACATTGGTCAACTACTTCATCGACATGATCAAAGGCACCTCACTGGCCTTCACCCTTGGCGTGACCGAGATGATGGGCGCCGCACAGAAAGAAGCGGCGGGCAGCTTTCTCTATTTTGAGGCCTATCTCGTCGTGGCGATGATCTATTGGGTCATTGTCGAGGCCCTCAGCCAAGCCCAGAAGCGGCTTGAAACCTATCTCAATAAGGCGTTCGTCCGATGATCGATATCACTGGCCTGATCAAACATTTCGGCGGCGCGCCGGTTCTGAATGGCATTGATCTGCAGATTGCCGAGGGCGAGCGCGTGGTCGTGATCGGCCCCTCCGGTACGGGGAAATCGACCCTACTGCGCTGTCTCAACTTCCTCGATGTGCCGCAGGCGGGGACCATTCGCATCGGCAATGTGACGGTTGACGCCGCAAAGGCGCGCAAGGCCGACATTCTGGCGCTGCGCCGTCGGACTGCGATGGTGTTTCAGAACTACGCCTTGTTCGCGAACAAGACGGCGAAAGAGAACATCATGGAGGCGCTCGTCACGGTGCAGAAACGTGCCAAGGACGAAGCCGAGCGGCGCGCGCTTGCTGTGCTCGCCGAAACTGGCTTGGCCGACAAAGCCGACAGTTTCCCGGCGGCCCTGTCGGGCGGCCAACAACAGCGCGTCGGCATCGGCCGCGCCATGGCGCTTGGGGCCGAGCTGATGCTGTTCGATGAGCCGACCTCGGCGCTCGACCCCGAATGGGTCGGTGAAGTGCTGGACCTGATGCGCGCGGTGGCGGAGCGCAAACAGACGATGCTCATCGTGACTCATGAGATGCAATTCGCCCGCGAGATTGCGGATCGTGTGATCTTTATGGATGGCGGCAAGATCGTTGAGAGCGGGCCGCCGCCGGAGATTTTCGGTGCGCCGAAGGATGCGCGGCTGCAGAAGTTTCTCAAGCGCGTCGAGGGCTAGGCGGCGCCGCGCGCCCGTCGGGAGGTATTTGTCGCTTTTACTCACATGGCCCGCTATGCTGCGATGCAGAGAACCTATTGAAGGCTTAGCAAATGAGCGCCCGGATTATCTGTGTGGCCCAGCAGAAGGGTGGGGCTGGCAAGACAACCCTCGTTTCCAACTTGGCGATTGCCTATCTGGCAGAAGGTAAAAGCGTGGCTTTGCTGGATACGGATCCGCAAGGAAGCCTTGGCAAATGGTTGGACATTCGTGAAGAGACGCTCGGGCTCGATCTTAAACTGAAGTTCGCCACGGCGACGGCCTATGGGATCTCCCGCGCAATCAGGACGGTCAGTACTGAGGTTGATGTGATTCTTGTCGATACGCCCCCCAAGGCCGATAGCGACGTGCGTTGGGTCCTGCGTGAGTCGGATCTGGTGCTTGTGCCCGTATCAGCCAGTCAGGCTGATGTTTGGGCCACCCATGACGTATTGGACTTGGCCGACCGGGCGCAGAAACCGACACATATCGTGATGAACCGCACACGCGCCGGCACGCGGGTCGGCGATGACGTGGCACGGTCCGTGGCCGAACTTGGAGCAGGGCGTTTGACGTCGTCACTCGCCAACCGAGTGATCTATGCCGATGCTCTTGGCCGCGGTCTGGGTGTGGTCGAGGCCAAGAAATCCGGCCCCGCAGCGGACGAGGTCCGCGCGCTTGCGCAAGAGGTCGCGGGCATTCTGGAGCTATGATCCAAAGCTTGTCGGATTTTTAGCCGCGCCCGGACAAAGTCTAATTACCATCCTACGTAAAAAGGCCCGCCGATTGGCGGGCCTTTCCGTTAGACCAGTAGGTTCAGATCACTCCGCGCAGGCGCGAATTTTTTCGATGTCCGGGCCATTCGGTGTACGGCCCAGGTTAAATGGAGCCGAAGCGTCACGCCATTTGGCGTAATCTGCCAGATACTCCAGCTGGCTCAGATAAACCTTCGCGGAATCGGGGTTCTCGCAGGCGGTCTCTTCGATGGTCTCGTTTGCCATTTCCTGAACAGTTGCCAGCGTCTCATCATCGTAGCGGTTGATCTCGATGCCTGCGTCGATGAACTGCTGGTAGGCTTCGGTCGCACGCTTTTCGGTGAAGGAGAGCGACCAGACGAGGTTGGCCTGTGCCGCGATCTCAAGCGCTTCGCGGGTCTCGTCCGACAGCGCGTCCCATGCGCCCTTGTTGATCATCACGCCAAAGACGGATGCTGACTGGTGCCAGCCCGGTGTCGCCCAGTATTTGGTGACCTGCTGGAAACCGCCCGAGAAGTCGACGTTGGGTGTCGAGAACTCGGCCCCATCAATCACGCCGCGCTCCAGCGACTGGTAGATTTCGCCACCGGCCATGGAGACCTGAGAGCCGCCCAGTTTCTCAAGCAGACGACCCTGCTCCAGACCGGACAGACGCAAGCGCTTGCCTTTGAGATCTTCGAGCGTGACGATCTGCTCATTGGTGCGGAAGCCGGATTCGTTGTTGGTCACGCCGTAGGGCAGATAGACCATGCCGAACTTTCCGTAGATCTCGTTGTAGAGCTCTTTGCCGCCCCACTGCTCGATCCAGTTCACATAGTCGACCGCGTTAAACAGGCTTGCCGTGGTTGCCAGCGGCGAGAAGGCCGAGTTGCGGCCCGCCCAGTAACCGGGCCAGTCGGCGCCAGCCTGCACGGTGTTGGATTCAACCGCGCCAAAGACTTCGCCCGCTGGCACGAGCGAGCCGCCTTCGAAGAATTCGATGGTCAGGTCGTCCCCGGTCAGCTTGTTGGCCAGATCAACAAAGTGCTTGTCGATCTCGATCAGTTCCAGCGAGGTGGGCCATGTGGTGGTCATGGTCCAGTTGTCTTGTGCGGCTGCCTGTGTGGCAAAGCCCGCGCAGAGTGCCAGACCGGCAAGGGTTGATTTCATTTTCATTATTATACTCCTCCGTTGGTTTACTTGGTGTAGAGCGTTTCCGGCAGCCAGGTAACCAGCTGTGGGAACAGGGCGATGGCCACGCACATCATCAGGATCAACCCGATGAAAGGCAGCACACCGATGATGATATGCGACGTCTTGACCTCACGCGGGGCAATGGCGCGCAGGTAGAACAGCGCATAGCCAAAGGGCGGGGTCAGGAAGGACGTCTGCAGAACCACCGACATCAGGACGACGAACCACAAAAGGCTCACGTCCATTTCCTGCACGATGGGCAGGAAGATCGGGAAGGACAGCAGCACGATGCCGGTCCAGTCGAGGAAGGCACCGAGGATGAAGACGATGAACATCATCATAGCGATCAAAAGCCAAGGCGCCATGTCGAGGTTGCGGATGATCTCCTGCGTGGCGCGCAGACCGCCGGTGATGTTGAACACACCGGTAAAGGCCGTCGCACCGATGACGATAAAGAGGATCATTGCCGAGGTACGGCCCGTCTCCAACATCGCGCCATAGAAGCTCGCCCATGTGAACTTGCGGCGCATGATCACGATAAGCAGAGCCAGCGCAGCACCGATGGCCGAGGCTTCGGTTGCGGTGGCAATCCCCGCAAGCAGGGAGCCAAGGATACCGAGGATCAGCACCAGCGGCGGCACGGCCTCGATCAGCAGCATCCGCACCAGCGCGGGTTTGCTGATCTTCTCATCCGGCTCAACCGCGGGGGCCATATCGGGGCGCACGACGGCGACGATGAAGACCCAGACGGCGTAGAGCAGACCCAGTACCACGCCCGGCACCATCGCCCCGGCGAAAAGCTCACCCACCGAAAGCGGCGAATAGGAGGCCATGAGGATCAGCATGATCGACGGCGGGATCAGAATGCCCAGACAGCCGGAGGCGGCGATAACGCCGGTCGTCAGGGTCGGGCTATAGCCATATTGCAGCATCGGACGCAGCGCCATCACGCCCATCACGGTGATCGACGCGCCGATGATGCCAGTGGTCGCCGCCAGCAGGATCGAGATGAAAACGACTGCCAGCGCAAGGCCGCCGCGGATGTTGGACATCAAAAGCCGCAATGATTCGAACATCTTATCCGTCACGCCCGAATCGGACAGAAACCTTGCCATCAAGATGAACAGCGGAATCGCGATCAGGGTGAAGTTATCCAGCACATCGCCAAAGATACGGTTGATGACGATGCCCAGCACCATCGGCTTGCCGGCGATGACAGCGCCCAGAACGGCGGTGCCGCCGAGAACGAAGGCTAGCGGGTGACCCATGAAAAGGCCCAGCAGAAGCAGGCCGAACATGACGAGAGCGATGATTTCAGGCGTCACGGGCGATTTCCTGACGGTTAAGTACGAGTTTCAAGAATTCCGACACACCCTGCAGCAACAACAGGCCGGCGGCGAGCGCCATGGCCATTTTAAGCGGGTAGACCGGCAGTTGGACCGAGCCATAGGTTGTCTCACCTTGAGCGTAAGAGCGCATGGCGAATTCGTAAGAGCGGGTGGTGAAGATCCAAGCGAAGGGGAAGAAGAAGATCACATAGCCCGCCGCTTCGACCCAGCGTCGCAGGGTGGGGGCGAGGGTCTCGGTGATCAGGTCAACCCGCACATGGGCCTGATGGCGCAGCGCATAGCCGCCCAACATCACGAAATAGAAACCATATAGCTGTTTTGTGACGTCAAAAGCCCAGCGGGTCGGGTCATTCAGCGCATAGCGCATGAAGACGTCATAGATGATGATGGCGGCAAAGATGACGGCCACGACCGACACAATACGCCCGACGAATTCGTTCATCTGATCGATGAATTTTATCAAGATCTGAGCCCTCCCTGGCAGCTCGCACATTATTGGCCTTTCTGCCGAAAACAAGGCAAAACACCACTAATAATGCCGCTTTAAGTAGCACTACGTATGCCCCTCCTGGGGAGATTGTCCAGCCAGAGGCCGCTTCTATTCGCGAGAGGCATGGACATTTTCGAAAAGCGACGATTATCTGCTTCGCATAGCCCTCTACAAGAATGTCAGAGGACGCTTAGCAAATTTCCGTTTGGGAGGAAAAACATGGATCGTCGTTCATTCATCCGCAAGGCCGGTGTGCTGGGGGCAGGTGCTGCCGCCACGACACTTGCAGCGCCCGCCATTGCACAGGGCAACATCACCTGGCGCATGGTCACCACTTGGCCCAAGAACTTCCCCGGTCTGGGTGTCGGCGCGCAGCGTCTGGCCGACCGGATCACCGCCGCCTCGGGTGGCGAGCTGACGATTCAGGTCTTCTCGGCTGGTGAGATGGTGCCGCCGCTGCAATCGCTGGATGCCGTAATCGACGGCACCGCCGAGATGAGCCACGGTGCCGCCTACTACTGGCAGAACAAGTCGCCCGCGCTGTCCTTCTTCACCGGCGTGCCCTACGGCATGACCACGCCCGAGCTGACGGCTTGGATGCGGTATTTGGGCGGTCAGGAGCTCTGGGACGAGATCTATGACCAGTTCGGCGTACAGGGCTTCTTGTCGGGCAACACCGGCACGCAGGCCGGCGGCTGGTTCCGCAATGAGCTCAAGAGCCTCGACGATGTGAAGGGCGTGCGTTTCCGGACCCCGGGCCTCGGTGGCCGCGTGTGGGAGAAGCTGGGCGCGACTGTGACCAACATGGCCGCGGGCGAGATCTTCCAGGCGCTGCAGTCGGGCACGCTCGATGCCGCCGAATTCGTCGGCCCCTACAACGATCTGGCGCTCGGTTTCCATCAGGTCGCCAAGAACTACTACATGCCGTCCTTCGTGGAGTCGGGTCTGGCAACCGAGCTTGTCGTCGACAAGAAGAAGTACCAGGAACTGCCCGAGAACCTGCAGGCGATCATCCGTGACGTGAGCCAGGCCGAGTACGACCAGGTTGCCGCCGACTTCTACGCCAACGACCCGCGCGCGCTGAAGACGCTGGTCGACGAGCATGGCGTGGTGGTGCGCAACTTCCCCGACGACATCATGGAAGCCGGAGCCAAGGCCTCGGTCGAAGTGGTCGAGGAACTGCGCGCAAGCGACGACCCGCTGGTCAAAAAGACCGCCGAGAGCTTTGTCGAGGCGCTGAACCTCGTCCGCACCCGGACCGAGTCGGTCGATGGCCCCTACATTCAGGCGCGCGAGAAGTTCCTGAAGTACTGAGCTTCTTGGTAAGTGATGTAGAAAGGCCCGGTGGAAACGCCGGGCCTTTTTCTGTGGGGGTAGGGGCCTGAGAACTGTCCCGCCCGTGGGCACCACGGGCATCGCCCTCCCTCCCCCCGGAGGGCGGTTTTGCAACGTAACGAAGGCCGGAACGGTGGCGATAGATGCGCTGACCGAGGTTCTTGCAAAGGCCGCGATCGCCCCCCAGGGAGGGCGATGCCCTTAGTGCTTCAGCTTCAGCCCGAAATCACCTTCGGCAGCCACGTCACGATCTGCGGGAAGGCAAAGAGGATCGCGATCGCCACCACCTGCAACAGCACGAACGGCAGGATGCCCTTGTAGATCGCGCTGGTCGGCAGTTCCGCCGGGGCCACGCCGCGCAGATAGAACAGCGCAAAGCCAAACGGCGGTGTCAGGAAGGACGTCTGCAAGTTCACACCCACCAGCACGCCCAGCCAGATCGGATCAATGTCGAGCATCAACAGCACGGGCGCTGTGATCGGGATCACGATGAAGATGATCTCGAAAGTATCAAGGATGAACCCAAGGAAGAACATGATCACCATGACCATCGCCACAGCAGCCAAGGGGCCACCGGGCAGGTTGCTCAGGAACTCATGCACCAGATTGTCGCCGCCCATCATGCGGAACACGATGGAAAAGACCGAGGCCCCCAGCAGAATGACGAAAACCATGCTGGTGATCGTTGCTGTCGCAATCATCGTCTCGCGCAGAATGCGGAAGGACAGACGCCAGCGCAATGCTGCCAGCACCATCGCACCGACGGCACCGACAGAGGCGGCCTCAGTCGGTGTCGCGATACCGCCGAGGATCGAACCCAAAACAGCGAGGATCAGCAAAAGCGGCGGCACCAGCGCCACAAAGAAGTCCCGCAGCAATTCGCCCTTTTCGTCAGCCGGCACCGGGGTTGCGGGGCAGGAGGCTGGCGCAGTGGCAGCTTTGAAAAGCACATAGCCAAGGTAAAGCGACACCAGCAGAATGCCCGGCAAAAGCGCCCCGGCAAAGAGATCCCCCACCGACACTGGCGCGGGCGCAAAGTTACCCTTGGCCATCTGCACCTGAGAGTTGATACCCGCGAGCATGTCACCCATGAAAATCAGCACGGTCGAGGGCGGAATGATCTGGCCCAGCGTACCACTCGCGCAGATGACGCCAGTGGCAAGCTTGGGATCATAGCCCGCCCGCAGCATCGCAGGCAGAGAGATCAGCCCCATGGTCACAACAGTCGCACCGACAACCCCGGTCGAAGCCGCGAGCATCGCACCCACCAGCACCACCGAAATACCCAAGCCGCCGCGCATGTTGCCAAATAGCTTGCCCATGGTCAGCAGCAGTTGCTCGGCGATCTGGCTGCGTTCCAGCATCACCCCCATGAAGATAAAGAGCGGCACCGCGACCAGGACTTCGTTCGTCATAAAGCCGATGTAACGGTTCGGCAGCGAGCCGAAGTTCGAGGGGTCGAACACGCCAAAGCCCATGCCCACAGCGCCGAAAAGCAGCGACACGCCAGCAAGGGTAAAGGCAACCGGGAAGCCCAAGAGCAAAAAGCCGATCACGCCAAAGAACATAAGCGCGGCGAGCATCTCGCCAATCAGTATCGGATCCATCAAACGGCTCCCTGCGGATGGTCTGCGGGGATTTGGTCCCGGCTGTATTGCATGGATTTGGGCACCAGCTCAGCATTGCCGCTCAGCACGAGGATGGAGCGGATGATCCATGCAATCCCTTGCAGGGCAATGAGAAAGGCAAAACCGATGATAAAGGCCTTGAGAATATAGAGCCCTGGCATGCCGCCCACATTGGCCGAGCCTTCTTGGTATCCCCAAGCGCGTTGCACGAAGGGGATCGAATAGACATAAACGATCCAGCAGAAAGGCAGCAGAAAGACGACCACGCCGATCAGGTCAATCAGCGCGCGGCGTGTCATGGTGGCGGGGCGGTAAAAGATATCGACGCGCACATGGTCATCCCGCAGCAGGGCAAAGCCCGCTACAGCGGTAAACATCGCACCGTTGAGCCAGATATAGAGGTCTTGCATCCAAACGAAGCTCATCGCGAAAACATAGCGCTGCACGACCACGGTGAAACAGACCAACACGATGCCGAGTGAGAGCCATGAGAAGAGATTGCCGATGATTAAATTCACCGCGCAGATCACTCTGGCAATTCCTGCTAGAAAACGCACCCTGTCCCCTCTCCCGTCAAGTTCGTTTGCACGTCAATCAAAGGGAGGGGGCAAAATGTCAAGATTTAGATGCTGGCGTGGCCTGAACTGCTGCATTTGTGAACGCGCAGTGGCAGGGGGGCCACCGCGCGGAACGGCTGTCAAATTCGCTACCGTCACTGGTCGTTCTGGGCACCGTCCAGGTTGCAAGGGCGATCGCGCTGGAGGCGTTCCGTCCACTGCGTTGGCCTGCCGTTTGTTGAGCCTTTGCTTTGATCGTCGATCTTGAAAGGGGTCAAATATATCTATTCGGATCGTTGCTTACGTTCGATCTATCCCCGCGTCGGCGCTGAAGTTGGCCGTTGTCAAAGCCAACCTCCCACCGCGCGGGCGCAATCGCAGGGGGACGACGCGCTGCGGCACGAAGCGCTTTAAGCGTTGGTCAATCTGTGGGGCTGAAATCTTCAGCAGCATCGGGGCTTCTGGCTCGACTACCTTTGTGCATAGCAATTTCGGCAAGTAACCGGACGCAGACAAAAGACGCGGCGTTGAAGGTCTGCGCCGCGCACGCTTGTCACCCCGCCACACGGTGCAGCATTTGGCGGCCCGGAGTCAGCCCCTGCACCTTCTCAACAATCGACCGCGCGTCGATGCCGAAGTGTTGGTAGAGGTCCGCGATGGTCCCGGTCTGGCCGAAATGCTCGACCCCAAGCGGCACCGTCTGATGCCCGACGACCGAACCGAGCCACGACAGCGTTGCCGGGTGGCCATCAATCACCGTCACGATTTTACAACCGCGCGGCAGATCGGCCAGCAGGCTCTCAATGTGGCTTTGCGCCTCTGCATTGCCCCGCGCCCGGGCGCGTTGCGCCGCCGTCCATCCGGCGTTGAGACGATCCGCGGAGGTGACAGCCAGCACGCCCACATCGCGCCGACCTTCGGCAATCATCCCTGCCGCCTTTATCGCTTCGGGCGCTACGGCCCCTTGATAGGCGATCACCACGTCGCAGTTCGGCCCCGGCTTGCGCAGCCAATAGGCCCCGTCGATGGCACCTTGGCGGAAGTCTTCGTCGACACGTTTGCCGGGCTGTTCGATGGGGTTCGTCGTCAGCCGCAGATAGACCGAGCCGCCGGTCTCGTCGCGCAGCCAAGTGCGCTCGTCCGGGTCGCCCTCGCCATCACGCTGCAGGTAATCGAAGGCCCATTGCATGATCACGGCCAACTCGTCGGCGAAAGCGGGCTCAAAGCTCGCCAGCCCGTCTTGGCTCATGCCGATGAGCGGCGTGCCGATGGACTGATGCGCTCCGCCCTCGGGCGCCAGTGTCACACCCGACGGCGTACCGACGATCATAAAACGCGCGTCTTGATAGCAGGCATAGTTCAGCGCGTCCAAACCACGGGCGACGAAGGGGTCGTAAACCGTGCCGATGGGAATGACCCGCTTGCCAAAAAGCGAATGCGACAGACCCGCAGCACCCAGCAGGAGGAAGAGGTTCATCTCGGCGATGCCCAACTCGATATGCTGGCCCGTGGGCGTAAATTCCCACTTCGCGGTCGAGGGGATCTTCTCGTTGATAAAGGTATCGGCCTGTTCCTTGCGGGCGAAGAGCTTGCGCCGGTTCACCCAAGGCCCAAGGTTCGTCGTGCCGGTCACATCCGGCGACATGGTGACAATCCGCTCGGCCAGATCGCTGTCGCCCTTGGAGAGATCGTCGAGGATCTTGCCGAAGGCCATCTGGGTGGAGATCTCGCGGTCGCTGGAGAGTTCAATCTGCGGCACCGTCAGGGTTGCGTCTTCGTAACGGCGGCGGCCCTTTGCGAAGAAAGGCACGCGGTCGAGTGCGGCCTGCAAGGCGTCAGGGTCCGCGACGGTGGCGAACTTCTCCCACTCTTCGCCCTCGGCCACACCCATATGCTGCTGCCACTCGGCCATCTGGCTTTTGTTCATCAGCCCGCCGTGGTTGTCCTTATGCCCCGCAATCGGCGTGCCCCAACCTTTAATCGTATAGGCAAGGAAACAGACCGGGCGGTCGTGATCGATGGCGGCAAAGGTCTCGGCCATGGTCTGCACGCAGTTGCCGCCGAGGTTCTCCATCAGATCGGCCAGTTCGTCATCACTGCGCGCCTCGATCAGCGCAGTCACATCGCCCTGATCGCCAAGCGCGTCCATCAGCCGCTGCCGCCAGACCGCACCGCCCATGAAGGTCAGTGCCGAGTAGAGTTGATTGGGGCAGTTGTCGATCCAGTCGCGCAGCTTGTCGCCGCCCGGCTCCTCAAACGCCGCGCGTTGCAGGGCACCGTATTTCACCTTCACCACGTCCCAACCGAAAGCGTCGAAAATCTGCTCGATGCGTTTGAACAGCCCTTCGCGCACCACCCCGTCGAGCGATTGGCGGTTATAGTCGATGATCCACCATGTGTTGCGCAGGTCGTTCTTCCAACCTTCTTGCAGGGCTTCGTAGATGTTGCCTTCGTCCAGTTCGGCATCGCCGACCAGCGCCACCATCCGGCCGAGGGTCACGTCCTCCCCCCACGCCTTGGCGGTGATGTAGTCCTGCACCAGCGAGGCAAAGGAGGTCACGGCGACCCCAAGCCCCACGGACCCGGTGGAGAAATCCACATCGTCGATATCTTTGGTCCGGCTGGGATAGCTCTGCACGCCATGAAATCCGCGGAAGTTCTCCATCTTCTCACGGGTCTGGTTGCCCATCAGATACTGCATCGCGTGGAAGATCGGCGAGGCATGGGGCTTTACCGCCACGCGGTCTTCGGGCCGCAGCGCGCTGAAATAAAGCGCAGTCATGATCGACACCATCGAGGCGGAGGACGCCTGATGCCCGCCCACCTTGATCCCATCCACCTTGGGCCGGATGTGGTTGGCGTTGTGGATCATCCAGTGCGACAGCCACAGCAAACGCTGTTCGATGGTCTTGAGATGGTTAGGGGCGAGAGCGGTCATGGCGGGTCTTTCAGATAGGTGACATCGCGGGCACGTCGGTTTATGGCGCAGCCGGTGAGCGGGCCCGGATCAGGCTGCCTGCATGTTATGCGCCCCAAGCGCGGCGTAAAGGTCATCAATGATGTCATCGGCGCTTTCGAGCCCGGCGGACAGGCGCACGAGGCCCTCCGCGATGCCATGTTCGGCGCGTTCCTCTTGCGAATAGGTCGAATGGGTCATGCTTGCGGGGTGCTGGATCAGGCTTTCCGCGTCGCCAAGACTTACGGCGCGCTGAATGAGATTCAGCCGGTTCATAAAGGCGATGCCGCCCGGTTTGCCGCCCTTCACCTCAAAGGGGATCATGCCACCGAAGTTGCTCATCTGGCGCCGCGCAAGATCGGCCTGCGGGAAGCTTTGCAACCCCGGATAGGCGACATGCAGCACCGCCGGATGCGCTTCCAGCGCTTCGGCCACTTTGCGGGCGGTGGCGCAGTGGCGCTCCATCCGCAGCTCCAGCGTCTTGATCCCGCGCAGCAGTAGCATGGCGGTCAACGGCGACATTACGGCACCTGTCATGTCTTTGAGGCCTACGAGCCGCACCTGCGTCATATCCTCTTTGCTGCCGACAACGAGACCCGCAATCACATCACCATGTCCAGAGAGAAACTTCGTCGCCGAATGGACGACGATATCCGCGCCATGCTCGATGGGGCGGGTGAGGACCGGCGTGGCATAGGTGTTGTCGACCACCACCTTGGCCCCGGCGCGATGCGCGATGGCCGAGATGGCAGAAATGTCGACCAGACGGTTGTTCGGGTTCGCGGGGGTCTCAAAGTAGACGATCTTGGTTTGCGCGCTGATCGCCGCTTCGAGGTTCGCAGGCTCGGTCATATCGACCAATGTCACCTTCACCCCAAAGCGCGGCAACCCGTGGGTCATGAAGGCAAAGGTGCAGCCGTAGAGCGTCTTGTCGATGATGATCTCGTCGCCGGCCTCAAGGAAAGACCACAGCGTCGAGGTGATCGCCCCCATGCCAGATGCCGTGGCGAGACCGGCTTCGGCCCCTTCAAGGTTGGCGATGCGCTTTTCAAGATGGTCGAGCGTGGGGTTTGAGATGCGGGTGTAGAAATGCCCCTCGCGCTCGCCCGCGAACATGTCGCCGCCAGCCTCAGCCGTCTCGAAGGTGAAAGTCGAGCTCATGTAGATCGGCGGGTTCAGCGCACCCTGCTCGCTTTGGGCGTCATAGCCGTGGTGAATGGCGCGTGTAGCAAAGGATTTCTGCGAATTGTTCATGGAGTGCCCCTCAAAGTTGTTAGGGGCATTATCGGATGGTCGCTTTGGCATTAGGTAGCTATTATATCCCCTGAAAACAGGAGATTTGGCATATTATGCCCCAGATACCCCAATTGGACAGCACCGACCGCAAAATCATCCGCGCGCTTCAACGTAATGGGCGGATGACCAATCTCGACCTCGCGCAGGAGGTAAACCTATCGCCTTCGCCCTGTTTGCGCCGCCTGCGGGCCTTAGAGAAGAGCGGTGCGATCCGGGGCTATAGTTTGGAGGTCGACGCCAAGGCCTACGGCCTGCCGGTCACGGTCATGGTGCGGGTGACGCTGGATGGTCATGACGAGGGCACAGTAAAACGCTTCGAAAGCCAGATACGCGCAATCCCCGAAGTGCTGGAATGTTTCGTGATGAGCGGGCTGTCGGATTATCTGCTGCGCGTGGTGGTGGGCGATCTTGAAGACTACGAACGCTTCGTGCGCACGCGGTTGCATCCCATTGGCGGGATCGGATCGATCGACACCAGCTTCGTTTATGGCGTGGTCAAGCGCTCTCAGGTCTATCCCGACATAACCGGGTAAACCCCTGCAAAGGGTTGGATTTGCGGTTTACAAACGGTGCCCCCTTGGAAAGAGTTCGCCCGACCCCCAAGGAGAGCCAAATGACCTTCGCCGCCACCTCCGCCTTGCAGGCCGCCGTAGATCACGCCCTCGCGCATGAAACCGCTTGGCCGCGCGAGATGTACTACCCCGATGGCGCCTATGTCGGCAACCGCGAGTGGGATGAAAGCGGCCCGTGGACCGAGATCGTCGGCCCAGTCGCCCCGCGCGGTGGCCCGGCGGGTGTGATCCTGCACCGGGGGCAGCGCGTGGCGGATTGGGGCGACACGACGCGCACCGACATGACCTTTTCCATCGCCAAGAGTTACCTCTCGGTACTCGCGGGGCTGGCGGTGAAGGACGGGTTGATTGCGGACCTCGACGCCCCCGTGGGCGACAGCGTGCCGGGGCCGCATTTTTCGGGCGATCACAACAGGCGCATCACGTGGCGGCATATGTTGCAGATGAACAGCGAATGGCGCGGTGAGATTTTTGGCAAGGATGATCAGGTGGATCACTATCGCCAGATTGGCGCTGGCGCGGACAACAGCCGCAAGGGGCAGTTGCGCGAGGTCGGCGCGCCGGGGAGCCATTACGAATACAACGACGTGCGGGTGAACGCGCTGGCCTATGCCCTGCTGTGCCGGTTTGGCTGCCCCTTGCCGGAGGTGCTGCGCGAACGGATCATGGACCCGATTGGCGCTTCCGCCGATTGGCGGTGGGAAGGCTATTCCACCTCTTGGGTCGAGATCGACGGCACGCGCGTTCAGTCGGTCACCGGCGGCGGACACTGGGGCGGCGGGCTTTTCATCGGGGCCGAGGATCATGCGAAATTCGGTCAGTTCATCTGTCAGAATGGCCAGTGGGACGGCGTGCAAATCTTGCCTGAAGACTGGATGCGGCAGTCGCTGACGCCCACGACGACCCTCGACAAATACGGATTCTTGTGGTGGCTGAACCGGGGGCAGGACGCCAACCCAGCTTTGCCCGAGTCCGCCTTTAGCGCTCAGGGTGCGGGCGGCCATATGATCTGGATCGCACCGGAGCAGGAAATCGTGGCCGTGATGCGCTGGCTCGCCCCACCGCAGGCGCCCAAGTTTCTGGAACTGCTGATGGCGGCGTTAAGCGGCCCGGCCCGCAGCTGATAATCGAGAGGACTACACGATGGACATCAAAACCTTCGGCGTTGAAATGTGGATGAACGAATTCGAGAACCACTGCCGCTATAACCTTGCCGAAACCTGCGTGGACTCGATCACGTTGGGCGATCTGATCGACATGGCGGGTGTCGACAATAGTGTCTTGGGCGAACTGCGCGAGATGCGGATGGGATACGGCGCGATTGAGGGGTCCGACCGGCTGCGCGACGCGGCGGCGGGGCTTTACGAGGGCCAGTCCCGTGACAATGTGCTGACGACCCATGGCACCATTGGCGCGAATTCACTGGTACATCAGACGCTTGTGAGCCGTGGTGATCACGTCATCGCCATCGTGCCCACCTACCAGCAGCATTATTCCATCCCGGAAAGCATCGGCGCCGAGGTTGAGCTGCTGCACCTGCGCGAAGAGAACGGCTTTCTGCCCGATCTCAACGAATTGCGCGCCATGATGCGCCCCGATACGCGGATGATCGCAACAAACAACCCCAACAACCCCACCGGCGCTTTGATGGACCGCGAGATGCTGACCCAAATCGCGGAAATTGCGCGCGGCAGCGATGCTTGGGTGCTCTGCGATGAGGTCTATCGCGGGACGGATCAGGCGGGCGACGGCTATACCGCGTCGATCTGCGACCTCTACGACAAGGGCATCAGCACGGCGGGCATGTCCAAAGCCTATTCTCTGGCCGGGCTGCGCGTCGGTTGGGTCGCGGGCCCGCGCGACTTGCTAGAACGGATTATGATCCACCGCGACTATAACACCATTTCTGTCGGTAGGATTGATGAGTATTTCTCGGCCCTCGCGCTGGAGAACCGAGGGAAAATCCTCAAACGCGCCCATCGCATCACCCGCGAGAACCTCGCGATCCTGTCAGACTGGGTTGAGGCTGAGCCGCTGATTTCTTGGGTCAGGCCCAAGTCCGGCACGACCGCGCTGGTAAAGTATGACTTGCCGCTGCCCTCGCGCGATTTCTGCACCCGGTTGCTGGAGGAGGAGGGGGTGCTTTTCACCCCCGGCAGCGCGATGGACATGGAGGGCTGGCTGCGCATCGGCTATGCCAACCCCACGGCGGATCTGCGCGCTGGATTGGAACGGGTCTCGGCCTTCCTTGCGCGGCAGGGCGTCAGCTCAGCGGAGACTGTCGATCAGCTTTGACAGAAATGCGGCCCCACGGCGCAGCTCATCAGCGGTGATATATTCATCCGCTTGATGGGCTTGCGTGATGCTGCCCGGTCCGCAGACCACAGTGGCATAGCCCGCACTTTGGAAATGCCCGGCCTCGGTCTGATAGGCGACAAGGGTGTCAGAGTTGTCGCCGGTCAGCCGCCGTGCCAGTTCCTCGGCTGCGTTGCTGGGTTCGGGGGCCAGCGCCGGGGCGATGTCGATATCGCTCAGCGTTACACTGGTCTCAGGGTGGCGGGCCTGCATCGCAGCTTCGACCTTGGCAGCCTCGGCCCGGTAGGCCGCGATCCAATCGTCTGCGGTCTGGGGCGGTACATAGCGGATGTCGCTCTCAAAGACGCACACGTCGGGCACGGTATTCAGGGCCGTTCCGCCGTGAAGAGTGCCCACCTGAAGCGTCGTAAAAGCGGGGTCGAAACCACTCGGCCTTGCGCTTGCGGCCTCTTGTTCCATTTGCCGTTGATGCCAGTCGATTAGCGGCAGCGCATGGGCGATGGCCGAAACCCCGCGCCCGGGGTTAGAGCTATGCGCCGCCAGCCCGCGCAGAGTGGTTTTAATCCCGATCCCACCCTTATGGCCGGTCACCACTTTCATCTGCGTCGGCTCGCCAACGATCACGCTTTCGGCGCGCGGGTAATGCTGTGCCAGCGCGTCTATCAAGGGCAAGGTTCCAAGGCAGCCGGGTTCCTCATCATAGGAAAACGCCAATTGAATAGGGCGGACCAATGGCTGCGCCAACATCTGTGGGACAGCCGCAAGGACCAGCGCCACGAAGCCTTTCATGTCACAGGTGCCGCGCCCGAAATAACGCCCGTCCTCCAGCGTCAGGCTCCACGGGTCGTACCGCCACGATTGACCCTCGGTCGGCACAACATCGGTATGGCCCGACAGGATCACCGCGCCTTCGACCTGCGGCCCGATATGGGCGATCAGCCCTTCTTTCTCATCTGTCTCATCGGGAAAAATATGATGCGCCACCCCCAGCCCGCTTAGGTAGTCTGAGACGAAAGCAACCAGTGCACGGTTCGAGCGGTGCGACACCGTGGGGAAGGCGATCAACTTCTCCAGCAGAGCAAGCGCCGGTGAGATATCGGTCATTCCGCGTCTCCGTCTTGGCGCGCCTTCAGGTCGTTATAGATCGTCGCCCGGCTCACCCCCACCATCCGCGCCACATAGGCGGCGGCATGGCGTTCGGCCAAGGCGCCGGAGGCCGACAGGTCACCGATCAATGCACGGCGATCATCACGCCCAAGCGCGTCAATCCGCATCCCCCGGTCACGGCACCACGCGCTAGCATAGCTGTTGAGCCGATCATGCCAGTCATTGCGCAGCAGCGCCTGTGGCTCATCATCTTCCAAGGGCGTGGGGCCAAGCGCCTCAGCCACACGTCGCAGCGCCAGCAGATCGGCCTGATCGTGGTTGATGCAGATCACATAGGCCGCCGTGCCATCCGCGCGCCGTTGCAGGATGCTGATCGACCTTAAGGTGGAGCCGTTCCAGTTCACCTTTTCATAGGGGCCAATCACCGGGGCTTCGCCAAGGTCAATCTCATGCATGTTCGACGGATCGCCAATGCTGCGCTGTGACATCGGATTTGCGATATGGGCGATACGCTCGGCCGTCAGATCATGGACCACAACCTCCACCCGCGCGCCGAAGAGGCAGGCGATGGCATCTGCCGTGGCACAGGCATTGTCAAAGGTCGGCTCGGGCATCGGCGGGGCGTTCCATTGATTGACAGGAAATTGTAAATTAGATAATTCGATCCAGAAATCGGGTCAACCGATATTGCCAGTGATCCAAGGGGAACCGTGTGTGATCGACCTGAACAAAAGTCAAATCCAGGGGCATTTCGATCTGACGGCGGCGGCACAGGCTATCGAAAACGCCTATATCGCCTCTGCCGAGGGCCGGGTGCAGGCGCCGCCGGTGACCTATTTGGGCTTTGACACGGCCAATGGGGATTGCCATGTAAAAACGGGCTATGTGCTTGGCACCGAAGGGTTTGTCATCAAGGTTGCCACCGGCTTTTACGACAATCCCGCTAAGGGGCTGCCCAGTTCAAACGGCCTTAACCTGATGTTCTCGGCCACCACTGGCGCGCCGCTGGCGATCCTGCGGGATGAAGGCTGGCTGACCGATATGCGCACCGGGCTGGGCGGGGCGCTGGCCAGTCGCGCGCTTGGTGTTGACGGGTTTGAGCGGGTGCTGATCGTTGGTACCGGGCTGCAGTGCCGCTTCCAAGCGCGCTGTCTGAAGGCGCTGCTGCCCGAGCGGAAGCTGACCTTCACCATCTCGGGGCGCGATGCGGCCAAGGCAGAGGCGGCCGCAGGAGAGCTCGGAGCCGAGGGCCTTAACGCCACCGTCGCCCCCGACCTCGAAACCGCCTGCCGGGCGGCACAGGTTATCATCACCACCACACCTGCGAAGATCCCGCTCATTGCACGCAACTGGATCGCCCCAGGCACCCATATCACCGCCGTCGGTGCGGACAGCCCCGGCAAGCAAGAACTGGCGACGGACCTTGTAACTTCGGCTGACCTGTTGGTTTGTGACCTGGCTGCGCAGTCTCTGCATCATGGTGAATTCGCCACGGCGGAGGCTGAAGCCGGGATTGCTGAGGATGTTGTAGCCCTAGGATCAGTCCTATCTGGCGCGCATCCGGGCCGGGCCGATGAGGCGCAGATCACCATCGCTGACCTCACGGGCCTTGCGGTTCAGGATGCCGCGATTTCGCTCGCTGTGCTTCACGCCGCTCACCCCGATCTCACTTAATCTGATGGAAACTGCCATGTCCCCTGTCTCTGACCTGATCTCCCAATCCGCCGCGCGTTCCTGCGCGGTTCACCGCAAGATCGCAGGCGCAATTTACCGCACGCCGGTCATCGCGTCGCGCCTGCCGATGGCAGAGGGGACGCGGCTTTTCTACAAAACTGAGAACTTCCAGCACACCGGATCCTTCAAGCTGCGCGGGGCCAGTGCCAAGCTGACCACCGTGCCGCTCGACCGTCCGGTCATCACCGCGTCGTCGGGCAACCACGGCATCGCCTGCTCGCTTGCCGCGCAGACAACGGGGCATGAGTTGATCGTCGTGCTGCCTGAAACGGTGGTCGCCAAGAAACGCAAAACCATCGAAGGTTTTGGCACCAAGGTCGTGATCCACGGTGCTGATGCGTCACTCTCGGAACTGCACGCCCAGCAATTGGCTGAGGCCGAAGGCTATACCTATATCTCGCCCTATAACGACGCTGAAGTGATCGCCGGGCAAGGCACTGCCGCGCTGGAACTGCTGGACCAGATTGAGGGGGCCGACAACGTCTTTATCTCAATGGGCGGTGGCGGGCTGATCTCGGGCATGGGGTCGGTGATCAAGGAATTTTCGCCCCAGACCCGCGTCATTGGCGTTAGTGCGACGAACAGCTGCGCCTTGGCGGCCTCGATCAAAGCGGGCAAAATTGTCGAGACAGAGCATCTTGATACATTGGCCGACGGTGTGGCAGGCGGCGTCGACGCGGACTCGCTCACACTGCCGATGGCCAGCGAGGTGATCGACGAGATCGTGCACTGCGACGAAGGCCAAATCGCCGCGGCGCTGAAGGTTCTGGCTTGGGAAGAGAATATGCTGGTCGAAGGCGCCGCTGCCTTGGCGCTGGCCGCCTATTTGGCGGACCCCGAGAAATACGCGGGTCAAACCTCGGTCATTTTGCTCTGCGGCGGCAACTATGAGGTCGAGCAGTTGCGAGGCGTCATCTAAAGTCAATTCGGCCCGTTGCGGGTAACAGCGGGCCGAGGTTCTTTTATCCCTACGTCGGCATGTCAAACCGCAGATCAACCCAGCGGCCCTCGGGGATGTCACAGGGCTTACCCGCCGCCCAGCCGTCCTGCCAGATCACTGTGCTGGTCTGGACATTGAGCGCCCCATTTTCCGCGTCGTAGTTACAATCGACAAAGACCAAACGATTGCCATTCGCATCCTGCGGCACCTCAATCTGCCAGCCCTTGGAGGCAAGCGGCGGCACATTCGACAATGTGTATTCTCCCAAAGCGACCCGCTTAAACCGCGCATTCAATGGCACCGCCGGCTCTTCGCTGGTATCATGGAACAGACGCACGATGGGACTTGCCTCTTTAACAAAACCATTGGCATCGACGGTCGTGTTCGCCCCGGACCACAGCGCCTGCCAACTGCCCCATGCCCCGCCTGCCCGTACGCGAAAGGCCAGCCCCGGCGTGTCGATCCCAACCGCGATTTGCCAGAGGTAGGCACTCTGCCCGCCCAAGGTGCTGTTGCCGCAGAGCAGGCCAAAGACACCATCCAACGCCGGGAAGGGATTGGCCCCGGCGGCTGCCTGCGCATGGGCCCCGCCATAGCCCGAATAGCTGCCTGAAAGCTGATGCGCGTCGAGGTCGGTAACAGGTGGCCCGGCGTCCGCCCCGATCCCGAAATCACCCACGCGGATCAGCCGCCCTACCGTCGCGTCCACCACGCTTTGGGTCAGCGCCGCGCCCGAGGCCAGACCCGTCGCCGCGTCGAAAGCCAGCGCAGTCGTCCAGGCGCCGCCATCGGTGCTGACCTTGATGGCGAAATCATCCTCTCCCACCGTGCCCATTTCGGCGCGGCCTGACCAATCGGTCTGAAACAGGAGACTGGCGGTATCGCCGGTGCTGGCCTTATTGAGCTTCAGTTGATGCCCCGCCCCCTCATGGGTAAACAGCGTCGCCGGAGAGGCGACCGCCAGCCGATTGTCGCCGTCGTGACTTGTGTTGATCCCGACGCCGGGAAGGTCGGTCAAGTCGGGCAGTGTGACTGCCAGCCAGCCTCCATCGACGCGCCGGCGCAACGCACCGGAGGATTTATCAAGCGCCTGCCAGCCCTCCTGCGGGGCAATGAAATGCCAGTTCCCGTCGACCCAAGCGGCCAGTTCATCCGCATGACCTGCCCAAGCCCCTGTAGATGCCGCGCTAAGCGCATAGACTCCCCCCGCCTGCGGAAGGGCCGGCGGCACGCTGGTGTCGAAGCTCTCAACCGCAAGCTGCACCAAAAGGTCAAGTCTTTGCAGCGCCTCGTTATGGGTCACATGTTTCTGCGCCTGTGCTGGCATCAGATAGGGAAGGGACAGGCGCTCAGAGGTGTCGGACATGAGAATTCTCCGCGTTATGGGTCGCCTGTGACTGTGGGAAGGAAGTCTTGCCAGCCTGACAACCGGGCGTTCGGACGGCGCGCAACAGAAAGCCGTTGTAAGGCGAAGACATTGTTTCTGGATGCCCCGCTAGTTGTATAAAACCTGCGTTAAAGCGCCCGGTTTCGCCCCATTCTGGTGCCAGTTTCCCCCGGATTGCAGGTCAGTTTCCCCCTTGGGTTTAAGGGGGCTGTTGCCATGTATTTTCTACGAAGCGGACATATCGCGGCGAACGATGTCGCATTGGACACCGATCTGCGCGATCTCACGATCGTAACGCTTTCTTCAGGAAGCTATCTATATGGCGTCTCGGCGCAGGGGGGTGGGCTTTTGGCCTATCAACTGCGCCCCGATGGCGAATTGGCTCAGCTTAATGACACACAATATTTTCCACCTGCATTGGCCGGTGTCGCGGGTGGATTTGTCGAGGCAGTCACCATAGACGGAACCGAACATCTAGTCTTTGGCAGCACGGGCAGTGATCTCTTGCTGAGCTATGCGCTTAGCGATCAAGGAACCATTGGCAGCCTGCTTCGCAGTGATGGCCCCCAAGCGCCAGCCGATGTGACGGATGTGGCCGTAACCGACTTGGGCGGCAATCTTATGACCTATTTGGCGGATGCAGAAAGTGGGCGCATTTACGGCTACCGCTCGAATGCGGATGGCGAATTTGTTTTGCAAACACAGGCCCGGCTCACCCGCGCACCCGGGGCGGAGGAACCTATCATACTAGAGACGACGACCGTTGCGGGCACACATTTTTTAATCGCAACCGATCCGGCAGGACAGGGTATCGTCAGCTATCGTCTAGGAGGCAATGGCAACCTGAACCAAGTGAGCGCATTTGGCGCAGCCGAAGGGTTGGGTATCCAAACTCCTACTGAAATCGAAACCGTCAGTGCCTTCGGCTCAAGCTGGGTGATCGTAGGCGCGGCAGGAAGCAATTCGATCAGCGTGATGGAGATAGACGCGACTGGAGCGCTTCAACCAACTGAACATCTGATCGACAATGGCGCCACGCGCTTTGGCGATCTGCAATCCATCGCAGTGGCGCAATCCGGTGACCGCGTTTTTTTGATAGCGGGCGGAGGAGATGACGGGCTGAGCCTTTTCACCCTGCTGCCTGACGGGCGGTTGCTCCATCTTGAGACCATCGTCCACGAGACTGGTTCTGGGCTGATGAACGTCGGGGAGATCAGTGCCATAGTATTGAATGACCATCTGCAGATTTTTGTCACAAGCGGGACAGCGGCCGGCGTGACCCAGTATACAGTTTCGTTAGAAAACCTTGGAGCGATCCATCGCAACACAAGCGCAGACTCTATGCGGCTTGAGGGTGGCGCTGGCAATGACATGCTGGAGGCAGGGAGCGGCAACGACACATTAATTGGCGGTAGTGGGGATGACATTTTGGTCGGCGGCGGCACGGCATGTTCTCTGAGAGGCGGCGCCGGGTCGGATGTTTTCGTAATCGATGGCGGTGCGGGAACAACGACGATTATGGATTTTGTCAGCGGCGAGGACCGGATTGACCTCTCAGACTTGCTTATGTTGCGCAATAGTGGGCAGATCGCTTTCTCAACCACTTCCTGGGGTGCACGGCTCACCTTCCGCGATGTGATCGTTGAATTGCGGTCAAATTCTGGCGATTCCCTTGAAGCAGAGGATGTTTTTGGCCCGGTGTTTGATTGGCCAGACCGGTTGCTGGTGTTGCTCTCAGTGACCCAGCCCGATCCGGAACCTGAACCTACACCCGAACCTGAACCCACTCCGGAGCCGACACCGACACCTACGCCGGAACCTGAACCCCTCCCTTCTCCGACTGGTGGAATGAACCTCTTCGGCACGAGCGCAAGCGATCGACTGATTGGAGGGGCTGAGGTAGATACAATCTGGGGGGGCGATGGCACCGACAGTTTGAACGGCATGGGCGGAGCGGATCTGCTGCTGGGTGGAGGAGGCAACGACAGCATCAGCGGCGGAGATGGCGCCGACGCAGTTTGGGGGGGAACCGGCCACGATACCCTGCATGGTGGCGCTGGAAATGATCTCATGGGTGGCGGTCCCACCGGAAATGATTGGATCTACGGTGAAGCAGGGGATGACGAAATCTGGGCCGACAATGGTGAAGACCATGTCTGGGGTGGCGCCGGTCATGATCTGATCGGCGGGGGCAACGGTCATGATACGCTACACGGTGACATCGGGAATGATGCTGTTTGGGGCGGAGGCGGGAACGATGTTGTTCATGGGGGGATCGGTAACGACACCCTCGGCGGGCGCGAAGGCAATGACATTCTGTATGGCGATCTGGGCGATGATGTCATTTGGGCAAACGCCGGCGACGACCGCGTGATTGGCGGTGATGGTAATGATACGCTCGGTGGCGCCGAAGGAAATGACAGGCTTGAGGGTGGTGCCGGGCAGGATGACCTACGAGGTGGCTCAGGTGAAGACCTTCTACTTGGAGGGGATGGGGATGACCTTCTTTCAGGTGGGTCAGGGGCCGATAGTATTTGGGGCGGCGAAGGCAATAACCAGCTTGAAGGCGGCAGCGGCAATGATCTGATGGGAGGCGGGGGCGGTAATGATCTGATCCTCGGTGGCTCAGGATCGGATGAAATCTGGGCGAACGGCGGGCGTGATACCCTTTGGGGCGGCAGCGAAGACGACCTCATCGGTGGCGGTGGGGGAGACGACATGCTGTATGGCGAAGACGGCAATGATGCGCTTTGGGGGGGCGCCGGGAACGACATCTCTCGCGGGCACTTTGGCATGGACACGCTAGGCGGCGGCGACGGGGACGACGCGCTGCACGGTGGTGCCGGGGATGACGTGCTTTGGGGCAATGGCGGTGTTGATACTTTGAACGGCGGCCAGCATGATGACATCCTTGGGGGCGGCACGGGTAACGACCTCTTGTCGGGAGAAGGTGGATCAGACGACCTACGTGGCGGTGATGGCAATGATTGGCTTTCTGGCGGCACTGGCAATGACCTCCTTTCAGGAGGAAGCGGTGCTGATGTGTTTGTCTTCCGCCTGAATGAAGGGGCTGACCGGATCACGGACTTTGACGCTGCCAATGATACGCTGCATCTTATTGATACAGGTCAGACCTTCGGAGGTTTGCAGATGGTTCAGTCCGGCGAAGATGTGGTTATCACTCTGGGGACCGGACGGCTAATCCTTGAAGATATCGCGCTTGGTTCCTTAAACGAGTCCGACTTCCTCTTTCACTGACCTGACTTAACTCACCGTCAGGCTGTACCTTTTCAAAGGGGAAGGCGCAGTCTAACATCGCATTAGCGGCAGGCAGGAAAGGCCCCCATATGTCTATGACCAAGATCGCCGTGGTTGGTATCGGCTATGTGGGACTGTCGAACGCAGTGCTTCTGGCGCAGCACAATGATGTCACGGCCGTGGACCTAAACTCAGACCGTGTTGCGCAGGTAAATGCGCGTCGCGCGCCGATCGTTGATCCAGAGATCGAGCAATATCTGGCAAAAAAGCCACTTAATCTGAGGGCTACGACACAGGCGGAAGAGGCATATCGCGAGGCTGAGTATGTAATTATCGCCACGCCGACAAACTATGACCCGCGCACCAATGTCTTTGACACTTCCAGTGTTGAAGCGGTCGTGCGGTCCGTCCTCGCCGTCTCGAAAACGGCCACCATCGTTATCAAGTCCACGGTTCCGGTTGGGTATACGGCAGGTTTGGCGGCTTCAATAGAGACGGATCAGGTAATTTTTAGTCCCGAATTCCTCCGCGAAGGTCGGGCCCTTTACGACAACCTGCACCCTTCCCGTATCGTTGTGGGCGAAGACAGCCCCCGCGCGCGGCGTTTTGCGCAGCTGCTGGCCGAAGGGGCCATCGACAATGACATCCCGATGCTCTTTACCGGTGCCTCTGAGGCGGAGGCGGTCAAGCTTTTTGCCAATACCTTTCTTGCCATGCGGGTCGCTTATTTTAACGAGCTGGATAGCTATGCGCTGACCAATGGGCTGGACACGCGGCAGATCATTGATGGCGCCTGCCTTGATCCGCGTATCGGGGGACATTATAACAACCCCTCCTTCGGCTATGGCGGCTATTGTTTGCCAAAGGATTCAAAGCAGTTACTGGCCAATTATTCCGAGGTGCCGCAAAACCTGATCAATGCCATTGTAGAGGCGAACCGCACCCGCAAAGATTTCGTCTCGGAGCAAATTCTGGCGCTTGGCCCGCGGCGGGTGGGCATTTACCGGCTGGTGATGAAGACCGGGTCGGACAATTTCCGTCAAAGCTCGGTGCAGGGGATCATGAAACGGCTTAAGGCTAAAGGCATCGAAGTGGTCGTCTATGAGCCCGTGTTGGAAGAAGATGAGTTCTTTGGCTCAAAAGTCCTGCGCGATCTCGAAGAATTCAAAGCGCGGGCAGATGTGATTGTCGCAAACCGCAGTCACCCCGACCTCGCGGATGTTCCCGACAAGGTCTTCACCCGCGACCTTTTTGGTGCGGATTGATGACCCGACGGCTCTCATTCAATCAGTAGCCACAAACGACCGAAGGTAAAATGCGTAACACCATCGATAGCAAGAACTGGTGGACCCTGCCCACGGGGCCGCGAAATGACATATGCGATGTCGCGGGCCTGCGCGTCGGTAACCACGATCTGCGCGGGGATGTAGTCTGTACCGGGGTGACGGCGATTTTGCCGCATGAGGGCGATCTCTTTCGACAGCCCGTGCCTGCGGGGGTTGCGGTGCTTAACGGCTTTGGCAAAAGCGCAGGTCTGATGCAGCTTGCCGAACTTGGGCAGATCGAGACGCCGATCCTGCTGACCAACACCTTTGCCGTCGGAAGTTGTAGCAACGCGCTGATCCGACGGGCGATCTCTGCAAATCCGGCTATCGGGCGGGGCACATCTACGGTCAATCCGCTGGTATTGGAATGCAATGATGGCACCGTGAACGACATTCAGGCACTGGCGGTGACCGAAGATCACGCGCAGGCCGCGATTGACGCCTGCGGCTGTGATTTTGCTCAGGGCACCGTGGGGGCCGGCAGTGGAATGAAAACCTTCGGCTACGCCGGCGGGCTCGGTTCTGCGTCGCGCCGGGTGGTGCTTCCGGGTGGGGAGGGTTTTGGCTTGGGCGCATTGGTGCTGTCGAACTTCGGCCAACAAAGCACGCTTCGGGTGTTTGGTCAGCAGGTGCCGCCGCCGGGGCAGGTGGGCGACGTGCCCGACAAGGGATCAATCATTATCATTCTCGCGACGGATGCGCCGATGGACGCCCGCCAGGTGACCCGCATGGCCCGGCGCAGCGCGGCGGCACTCGGACGGTTAGGCAGCCACATTGGCCACCAGAGCGGTGATATCGCTTTGGCATTTACGACGTCCAACCGCATCGGATGCGGGGGTCCCGATACCCAAACCGTAACCCGGCTGAACGAGGACCGTATGGATGCCTTTTTCACTGCTACGGTCGAGGCGGTGGAGGAAGCGATCCTCAACGCGCTTTGGCACGGCGTCCCGCATCAGGGCTACGACGGTAGTATGTTGCCCTCGTTTCGCGATCGGATGACTGATTTCTATCGCAACTAGTCCGCGGCGGGGTTGTTAGTGCAAGTATCGATGAGGAAGGTAACGGTTTCGCTTGGGATAGCGGTGAAGGGGCAGTTATCGTTGAAGCCATGTTCAATCGCCTGCACGGTCAGCTGGCCTAATTATAGAGCGGTAAGTTTGAAGTGTGGGCCAGTCTTAGGCAGCCCGATGCCGAGTTGGCGAAGAGCAACGGCTCCATGCTAAGAGCCGCTGCCATCGTCAAATCCCGATCACGGGCGCAGCATGACCTTGCCGCCGCGCCCGGTGGTCAGCGCAGCCTTCATCGCCTCGGTCACCTCGGCAAGCGGGTAGATGCCGCCAGTGTCGAGGGGCAGCTGACCCTTGGCCGCAAGTTGCACCAACTCACCGATCAGCCGACCCCGTGTCTCAGGTGCCATTTCGCTGCTGACACGCGAGCCCCAAAAGCCTTTGACGGTGATATGCTTCATAATCAATTCGCCCGAGGATAGGGTGAGCGGCTGGCCCGTCGCCGTGCCGAAGACGATCAACTCGCCATCCTTACCCAGAAGCTCGACCAATTGACCGCCTAACTCGCCGCCGACCGAGTCGATGGCCGAAACCGCGCCTTCTTTGCCGATCACCTCACGCGCTTTGCTCTGCCAATCCGCATCCTCGGTAGAGAGAACGTGTTCCGCGCCAGTGTCGCGCATCTCTTCGGCGGCCCCTTCGCGGCGCACGAGGTTCAGCAGGTTGATACCGCGCGCTTTGGCCAGACCAACCATAATCTTGCCCACCGCGCCATTAGCAGCGGTCTGGATCAGCCATTCGCCTTCGCGGACCTTCAGGGTCTCCAACAGGGACAGGGCGCTGAACGGCATGGCGATCAATTGTGCACCGGCCTCGTCCGAGATTGCTTCGGGCAGGGGCAGCAGGCCCGCGGCGGGGGCGGTGAAATACTCGGCCCATGCGCCGTGGAACCCGGCCGCCGTGACCCGCTTGCCGATCAGCGCTTCGTCAACGCCTTCGCCCACGGCCTCGACGATACCAAGCGCTTCGGAGCCGCCGATGGCACCGGGCAGGTCGGGCTTGTAGCCATAATTGCCGCGTACGGTCCAAAGGTCGTGGTTGTGGATGGGCGAGAGCACCATGCGCAGCAGCGCTTCGCCTGCGGCTGGCGCGGGCTTGTCGGTTTCGCGGGTGGTCAGAACCTCGGCGGGCTCGCCGAATGTGTCGTGGATGGCAGCGAACATGCTGTTTCCTTTCAGGTTGGGAATTGGCCCCCGATGGGGGAGAGTTGAGCAGAGGTTTCAGCGCGGGCCATGCGCAGGGGCGCATCGCTGCGCGCCAATTTGGCCAGCACTGCAGCACCGAGCCATTTGGCGTAGAGCATGCGGGCGGTGGTTTCGGGGTGTTCGAGCATCCGAACGGTCCCATCCTCTGCGCCTTGGCGCAGCAATTGGGCAATCCGGGCGACCAAAGCATCGACACCCTGATCCAGCGTTTCGCGCATCGTCTCCGACAGATCGGCGACTTCGGATCCGAGTTTCACCACCAAACAAGCGCTGGCGATCCCCGGGGCGCTGGATTGGCTGAGCCATGCATCCCAGAAACTGTCGAGCTTGTCGCCCGCCGTTCCCGGGGCCGCGATCAACGCATCGACGCGGGCGAGATAGGCCTCGACGTAGTCGGCCAACATCGCGGTGCCGAAAGCCTCTTTCGACGCGAAGTAATAGTAGAACGAGCCTTTGGGCACGCCGCTTTCGCTCAGAATGCGCGACAGGCCAACGCCAGAGAACCCATGCCGCAGCACGAGGCTACGTCCGCTGTCCAAGATGCGGTGCCGCGTCTGATCTGATTTCTTTGCCTCTGTCATGAGGGGCATTTATGAAATAATAGACCGGTCGTCTAGTGCGCTCGCGCGAATGTGAGGGGCGGCCCCCGTGATGACTGGAATGCGGCGAAAAATCCTATCCCTGCGCAACCTTATATATTAGATTTTCCTCATCGGCCCTGAGGCCAACAAAAAGGAATGGGATAGTAGGATGGACCAAAAGATTGCTCTGATCACCGGGGCTGGTAGCGGCGTCGGCCTCGCCTGCGCGCAGCGGTTGGCGAAAGACGGTTTCACTCTCGTTCTCACCGGGCGGCAGCAGGATAAAATCGATGCCGCCTGCGCGGGGCTTGATGGGCAGGGGCATCTTGCCGTGGCTGCAGACGTGGGAGTTGAAGCGGAAGTCGACGCGCTTTTCGAGCGGGTGGAGACGACCTTTGGGCGGCTGGATCTGCTGTTCAACAATGCCGGGCGCAATGGTACGGCGGTTGAGGTAGACGCGCTCAGCGTGGCGGAGTGGAACGACATCGTCGCGACCAATCTGACCGGCTCTTTCCTCTGCGCCCGCGCGGCCTTCGCCTTGATGAAACGCCAAAACCCGAAAGGCGGGCGGATCATCAACAACGGCTCGATCAGCGCTCATGTGCCGCGCCCCCTCTCGGTGCCCTATACGGCTACGAAACACGCGATCACCGGCTTGACCCGCGCGCTGTCGCTCGACGGGCGCGCGCATAACATCGCCTGCGGACAGATCGACATCGGCAATGCGGCGAGCGAGATGACCGAGCGGATGAAAGAAGGCATTCTGCAGCCCAACGGCAGCCATATGTCCGAGCCGCGCATGGACGTGAACGACGTGGCCGAAACGCTGTCTTACATGGCGAAGCTGTCGCTCGACTCCAACGCCATGTTCGTCACCGTGATGGCCACCAAGATGCCGTTTGTAGGGCGCGGCTAAGCGGTCAAAGCACCTTGCCCGGGTTCATCAAATAACCCGGGTCGAGGGCAGCTTTGATCTGTTCCATCAACTCCAGCGCGACCGGATCTTTATACCGGCGCAGCTCAGCGCGTTTGAAGGTGCCGATTCCATGTTCCGCCGAGAATGACCCGCCCATTTCATGTACGATGTCATGCACGATGCGGTTGAAGGCACCGTATTCGGCAAGGAACGCCCCATCCGCCATATTCACCGGACGCGACAAATTGAAATGCAAGTTCCCGTCGCCGAAATGGCCAAAGGGGCAGGGGCGCAGCCCGGGCATGTAGTCCATACAGGCTTGGGTCGCCTCGCGGATGAAATCCGCCACGCGTGACACAGGGACCGAGACGTCATGTTTGATCGACGCACCTTCGGGCTTTTGCGCCTCTGACAGGTTCTCCCGCAGCGCCCAAAGCGCGTCTTTCTGGGCCTCCGATGCGCCGATCACGGCGTCGATGATTTCTTCCGTCTCGAACGCCGCTTCCAATGCGGTTTGCAGACGGGCATCAAGGTCCGTCTGCGCGCCATTGCCGGTGAGTTCGATCAGGCAGTAGGCGGGATGCGCCTCGGCCATCGGATCGCTACAGCCCGGCGCGTGGTCGATCACCATTTGCAGGCCCAGCCGGTCGATATACTCGAATGTTGAAAGCGTGTCCGCCGTCTGGCCGCGCATGCGCGCATAGAGCGCGAGCGCCGGATCGGGGCCGGTGCAGGCCACCAGCGCGGTGGCACGGGCGGTGGGTTTGGGCAAGAGCTTGATCACCGCTGCTGTGATAATGCCAAGCGTACCTTCGGCACCGATAAAGAGGTGTTTGAGGTCGAAACCCGTATTGTTTTTGCGCAGCCCACCAAGGTCATTCAACACTCGGCCATCAGGCAACACCGCTTCGATCCCCAGCACCAAATCGCGGGTATTGCCATAGCGCAGCACCGCCGTGCCGCCCGCGTTGGTCGAAAGGTTGCCGCCGATCTGGCAAGACCCTTCGGAGGCGAGCGAGAGCGGGAAGAGCGCGTCGACCTTATCCGCCGCCGCTTGGATATTGGCAAGGATGCAGCCCGCTTCGACTGTCATGGTGGCATTGGTCGGATCGACCCCGCGGATCCGGTTCAGCCGGTCGGTCGTGAGGATGATGCCCCCGTCCGGCACGCCGCCCCCCGCAAGGCCGGTGTTGCCGCCCTGCGGCGTAATCGGCACCTTTGCCGCGTGGCAGAGACGCATGCAGGCGGCGACCTCTTCGGTCGAGCCGGGGCGGATCAGCGCCAGCGCGGTGCCACGCCGCAGCCCGCGATCTTCGATCAGCCGGAGGGCGAAGTCATTGGCGTCGGTCATGACATGGCTGGCACCGATGGCTTGGCGCAGATCATTGAGCAGGGCGCTATGGTCTTGCCCGTCCGTTTCGGGCGCGCGGCGCGGCGCTGTCAGAGTGGTCATCTGGCTCATCCTTTAGCGCTGGTCGGCGTCGACTTTTTTCTGGGCCGCGGCGCGCAGCTTGCTGATCGTGGTGCGGGTCGAGATCTGCTCGGGGTCGGTCACCAGTTCGATCAGCGCCGGGCGGCCACTCTCACGGGCGCGGGTGAAGGCGGCGGCGAAATCCTCGGTCTTGGTCACCCGTTCGGCATGGGCGCCCAGCCCCTCGGCCATTTTGACGAAATCTTGGTTCTGCAAGGTGGTGCCCGAAATACGCTCGGGGTGATCGCGTTCTTGGTGCATGCGGATCGTGCCATAGATGCCGTTGTTGAACAGCAGCACGATGGGCCGTCCGCCATATTGGGCGGCGGTGGCCAGTTCATTGCCGCTCATCATAAAGCCGCCATCACCGACAAAGGACAGCGTCAGCCGTTCGGGTTCTGCAATGGACGCCGCGACGGCGGCGGGCACGGAATAGCCCATCGCACCACAGGTCGAGCCGACAATCCGCCCCGGACGCCCAAAGCGCAGGAAACGCTGCGCCCAGCCGGTGTGGTTGCCCGCGTCGAGCGTGACCACCACATCGTCGGGCAGCTCATCGCGCAGCTGCGCAAGTGCGACCCCCATATCGAGGTCCCATTCCCCGCCATTGGGCGCTTCGGTGTCCGTCAGATAATCGGCGTGGAGTTTCTCGCACCATGCGCCCCATGCGTCTGCTCGGCCCAGATCGACACCGTCCAAGGCGGCAGCGACTGAAACGGGCGCTGCGGCAACGCCCAGATCTGGCGAATAGACCCGCCCAATCTCATCCGCGTCGGGATAAAGATGCACCAGCCGGGTGTCGGGGTTGGGCGATTGCATGGTGGTGTAGGTCTTGGTCGTCATCTCCCCCAATCGTGCGCCAATCACCACGAGCAGATCCGCGTCGCGTTGATGGGCGTAGAGGCTGGGCGCGGTAGAGGTGCCGAAATCGCCTGCATAGACAGGCGAGAGGTTGTTCACGATGTCTTGCCGCCGAAAGGACGTGGTGACGGGGATCTTGTTGGCCTCGGCAAAGCGGGTGATGGCCGCGGCACTTTCATCCGACCAGCCAGAGCCGCCGAGCAGCAGCAGGGGCCGTTCGGCCTGCGCGATCTCGGTCTTGAGCATGTTGAGATCGTCAGGCGACAGCCCAGCATGGGTCGCCGTATAGGGTCGCGCATCGGCCACGGAAACCACCTCGGTCAGCATGTCCTCGGGCAGGGAGATCACCACCGGGCCGGGGCGGCCCGAGGTCGCTACGCGGAACGCGCGGGCCATATATTCCGGCACCCGCGCCGGGTCGTCGATCTGGGTGGCCCATTTGGCAATGGGGCCGAACATGGCGCGGTAGTCGACTTCCTGAAAGGCTTCGCGGTCGGTCGTGTCGCGGGCGATCTGGCCCACGAGCAGGATCATCGGCGTGCTGTCTTGTTGCGCGATATGCACGCCGATCGCCGCGTGGCAGGCCCCGGGGCCACGGGTGACCATGCAGATGCCGGGCTTGCCCGTAAGCTTGCCATAGGTCTCGGCCATATTGGCGGCCCCGGCTTCGTGCCGCGCGTTGATGAGGGTGAAACGGTCCTGCACGTCATGCAGCGCATCCAGCACCTCAAGGTAGCTTTCGCCGGGCACGCAATAGGCGGTGTCGGCACCGTGGATCAGCAGTTGATCCACAAGGACCTGTCCGCCGGTCCGCGCCTTAAGGGAAGTTTTTTGCAGCATGGAGAAGGCTCCGTTTCGTTCATTCTAGGATTTAAGTATGGGTCGCCGGTTGGCTCTTCGGGCTGGGGTTCCGGGCCTTTTGGAAGGCCAAAATAACACCCGCAATGACCAGCCCCGAGGCAGTGAGCCGCAGATCAGGATAGATCAGCAGCAGCGACGCACCGAAAAGCACGACCGACAGGACATTGGACAGTCTGCCAAAGTAGTAGCGCTGCAAGGCGGCGGCCAGCAGAATAACCCCGGTGGTGGCCTGCAACAGGACGAGCGTGATCTGTGTGACCGAGCCTTGCAGCAAGATCGCCGGTTCATAGACGAACATGAAGGGCACGATAAAGCCGGTGGCACCCAGTTTCACCGCAGCCCAGCTCGCCTCGACAATCTTGGCATGCGACAGGGTGTTGGCCGCATAGACCGCCATGGCGACGGGAGGAGTAATGGCCGAAAGGATCGCGAAGTAGAACACGAAGAGATGCGCCGCTTCGACCTGAACGCCCAGTTTCACCAGCGCCGGCACCAGCAGAGCGACCTGCACGATATAGGCGGGTGTTGTCGGCATCCCCATGCCAAGGATGATGCCCGCGATCATCGACAGGAACAGTGCGATGACCAGCGTATCTTGGGCCGCTTCGATCACAAAGTTCGAGAAGGTGAGGCCAAGGCCGGTGATGTCGATCACGCCAACCACGATGCCCGCACAGGCACATGCGGCCGCAATTGCCAGCACGTTGCGCGCGCCACCCTCAAGCGCGTCAAGGATGTTGTCCACGGTCACGTAATGCCGCGTCGTCTTGCGCAGCGCCGCGACCGGCACGACCGAGATGATCCCGCAAAGCGCCGCATAGGGGGCCGAGTAGCCCATCATCAGCACGCCCACGATGATCGCCAGCGGCAAGAACAGGTGGCCACGCTCAAGAAGCACGGTTTTCAGCGGCACCTGATCCTCTTTCGGGACCGAGCCGATGCCCTTGCGCTTGGCCTCGAAATGGACGGCTGCGAAAAGCGCGACATAGAACAGGATCGCTGGGGCCAGCGCATATTTCGCGACGGTCAGGTAGCCTACGCCGAGATATTCCGCCATGACAAAGGCTGCAGCCCCCATAACGGGAGGCATGATCTGACCGCCTGTCGAGGCAACGGCCTCTACCGCGCCCGCGAAGGCGGGTTTGAACCCCATGCGCTTCATCAGCGGGATAGAAAAGGTGCCGGTCGTCATCACATTGGCTACGGCAGAGCCGGAAACGGAGCCGAAGAGGCCGGAGGTTACACAGGCCACTTTGGCCGGGCCGCCTACCTGACGCCCGGTAAGTGCTACGGCGAAATCCATGAAGAGTTGGCCCACGCCCATCCGCTCAACCAATGAGCCGAAGAGGATGAACAGCACCATATAAGTCGCTGAAACCGCAATCGGGATGCCGAAAATGCCTTCGGGGGTCATGAACAGCTGCTCTAGGATCACCGAGGGCAGGGTCGAGGTGAAGGCCAGACCGTAGCCTAGAAACAGAAGCGCGGTGATCGGCAGCATTGGCCCAAGCATCCGCCTGGTTGCCTCAAGCAGCAGAACCACAAGGGTGATCCCCACTACGATGTCCATTGGCATCAGCGGATCGACATAGAGGAACCGCTGCGTGATGTAGTTAAGGTTAAAGGACGGGTAGAGTGCAGCGCTCGCCGCGATCAGACCGATCACCACATCATACCAACTGGGCACATCGTTGCGCAGACCTTTGCGGTCGACGGTCAGGAAAATCAGCAAAAGCGCCAGAGCGACGTGTACGCCGCGCATGATATAGGGGTTGGGCGGGCCGACGAAGGCGACGTAGAGATGCCACACAGCCATGCCGACCAGGATCAGCCTTGCTATACGGGTAATCAGGGGCATCTTTTCCAGAAAGATCGACAGTTGCATGGGGGTTCTCGCGTCTAGAGTGGAAGGCGGCCCCAATGCGTCATCGCGCGGGATGCGCGGGGCAGGGCCTTTGGGGGTGTAGGTCGGACGGAGCGCATGGCCCCGGCCGACCCGTTTCTCGTCAGGGGTGGATTACATCCCCGGGACGCCACGCTCTGCGTAGAACTCTTTCGCGGCGGGGTGGAAGGGCACGCCGATGTCGGTGGCCATTTCCTCAACCGTCAGGTCTGCCATGGATTTGCTGATCGCGGCAAAGCTGTCGTTGTTGTCGGCAATCGCGCCGAGCACCGATTTGATGATCTCACCGTCATAGTCGCAGGGCGCGACCATATGGGTGTCATAGCTGATCGCATGCACTGTCTCATCAAAACCCGGGTAGGCGCCGGCTTTGACTTCCCGACGCTGGAAGGCGGCGTTCTTGTCTTTGAAATATGCAAAGGTCTCTTCATCCACGTCGATCAGGCGGATTTTGCGCGAGGATGCCAGATCCATAACCGAGCCGGTTGGCAGGGACGAACCCAGTGTGAAAAAGTCGGCCTGACCGTCTTTCATCTGCGAGGCAGAGTCGGAATAGGACGTGTTGGCGACGCTATCGAGGTCGTCAAAGGTCATGTCGGCGGTCGACAAAAGTTCGCGGGTTAGGAACTCACCGGTGTTGCCAAGCTGCTGAGTGGTCAGGCGCTTGCCTTTCATGTCAGCGATGGTTTTGATGCCGGAATCTTCAAGTGCTACGATCTGGAAATACTGCGGATAAAGAATGCCAAGGTTACAGACATTGGTCGTCGCCTTGCGGAAAGGCTCTTTGCCCGAAAGACTGTCCACGGTCGAGATCGAGTTGGCGAAAGCGATGCCAAAGCGGCCTGCGTCCACACCGACAACGTTCGACACGCCCGCACCCGGCGTGACGGTAATGTCCATGCCGGGGTTCTCACGCTCAACAATCGCCTTGATCGCGCCGCCCACAGGATACCACGACCCGCCCTGTTGGCCGGTCGCCATGACAAAGCTTTGCGCATGCGCCGCAACGCCCGCGACGGCGAAAAGGATGGTGGCCGCCGTAGTGCGGCGAATTGATTTGAAGATTGGTGACATAGAAACTCCTCCCGAGTTTTAACTGTGTATCGGCTGTAACTGGATGGGTTCCGGGCTCCCCCCTGACACCCTCTTGCCGTAGGTCCGCAGACTGAGGGGGAATCTTCAGCCTGTCAATTAAAAATACAAATTTAGGGGGATTTCCTCTTACTTGTAATGTTGTATTCTGCTTGTAATACCTTAAGCGGCCCTATCTCCTCGTTATTGACAGCTTGTCATACAGGTGCTCCAATCGGCGAAAGGAAGTTGTTAACATGACTGGAAATCTTCAGGCGACTGCGCCTCTCGTCGATGGTGCCACGCTGAGCGATCAGGTGACCGAAGTCCTGCGCCATAACGTTGTGAACGGTGTGTGGAGCGTGGGCGATGTATTGCCCTCCGAAACCGCATTGGCGAGTGATTTTGACGTCAGCCGCACGGTGATCCGTGAGGCGGTTTCGCGCCTGAAGGCGGAGGGCATGCTGTCGAGCCGTCAGGGGCGGGGGGCTTTCGTGGCCAGCGACCGGCCCCGGCAGGGTTTCGCGATTCCTGAGCGCGATATGGAAAGTCAGCGCAAGCTTGAGCAGATCCTAGAGTTGCGCATGGGGCTTGAGATCGAAGCCGCCGCCATCGCCGCCGCCCGTGCAACGCCCGAAGCACGCGCGGGAATCCAACGCGCCGCAGCCGCCTATGACCAAAGCAACAAGATTGGCGGTCCGGCGGTCGCGGCGGGGGTCAGTGCTGACCTTGGTTTTCACCGCGCGGTTTGCGAAGCGACCGGGAACAGCTATTACCTCAGTCTTTTCAACTACCTCGTCGCCAGCCTGCGCGAGACGATGCTGGCCGGGCGTTTGCAGGCATTGAAACGCGGCGGCGAAAGCCGGGACGCCATTCAGGAACACTATGACATTGCGGCCTCTATTGCTCGGGGCGACGCCGAACGGGCGCGCCAGCGGATGCGCGACCACCTTCAAATGTCGAGCGGGCGTCTCTTGGCACAGCTCAAGACAGAGGATGGATTGGGCGAGTGACGGTTCCTGCCGCGCTCCAAGCTGCCCTCGCGCGGCCCGCATCATTGACCATCGCGCTTAGCGGGGGGATCGATAGTCTCACCCTTTCTGCCGCCGCGGCCAAGGTGCGGGGGGCGGAGGGGGTTACGCTTTGCCACGCGGTTTCGGCTGCGGTCCCTTCGGCGGCGACGGCGCGGGTAAAAGACTTTGCAGCCGCTTGGGGCCTGCCGCTGAAACTGGTGGATGCGGGCGAATTCGCCGATCCGTCTTACCGCGCCAACCCGGTGAACCGCTGCTATTTTTGCAAGTCGAACCTCTATGGCACATTGGCGGGGATGGGGCCGTTGGTGGCGGCGGGCACCAATACCGATGATCTGTCAGACTACCGCCCCGGTTTACAGGCGGCGGCAGAGCATGGCGTGCTGCACCCGTTCGTCGATGCGCAGATGTCAAAAGCCGATGTGCGCGCCTTGGCGCGGGCGCTCGGGCTGGAGGAACTGGCCGAACTGCCCGCGGCCCCCTGTTTGGCCAGCCGAATCGAGACTGGCCTGCGGGTGGAGCCTGCGGATTTGGCGGTGATCGATCGCGTCGAAACCCTCCTGCGTGCGGAGTTGGGCAATATCACTTTGCGCTGCCGCCTCCTGCGCGGGGGCTGGGTGGTGGAGCTTGATCCGCGTGTTTATGAAGACCTTTCCGCGCAAAAGCGCGCGGCGATTTTGACGCAAGTCCGGTTGGCCACGGATGACGGGCGCGCGGTTGATCTGCGGGCCTATTCAAGAGGAAGTGCATTTGTCCATCAATGAGAAAGGCCCCGACGGGCATCCAGACGTGACCTTTGACCGGGGCCGCGGCGGGCGCATCGGCATCGAAGAGGCCGTGCTGTGCGAGCATAAAGCGGTGGCGCAGATTGCCGCGATCATCGGCGATGCGGCAGCGGAGGGCCGGAGGCTGTTGCTGACCCGGCTGACGGCAGAACAGTTTGACGGCTTGCCGGACAATCTGGCCCAATCGGTCGATTACTGCACCGCCTCGCGCACCGCCATTTTAGGAGAGATCGGCCCCTTGGCCCGTGATCCCCGCATCGCCCTCGTCAGTGCGGGCACCTCTGACTACGCGCCCATGGCCGAAGCGCGGCGCACGCTCGCCTATGGCGGCATGGACGCGACCGAAGTGTCGGATGTGGGCGTGGCCGGGCTTTGGCGTTTGCTCGCGCGGGAAGACCTGCTGCGCGAGATGGATGTGGTGATCGTTTTTGCCGGGATGGACGCGGCCCTGCCGTCGGTCGTAGCCGGGCTTGTGCCGGGGGTGGTGATTGGTGTGCCGACCTCCGTGGGCTATGGTGTGGCCCGCGGCGGGAGGGTCGCGCTCGATTCGATACTCGCCAGCTGTGCGCCGGGGGTGACGGTGGTGAATATCGACAACGGCTATGGGGCTGCGACTTCGGCCTTGCGGCTGGCCAATATGATGCGCCGCGCCGCGGCGGGAGGGTAGCCGGTGACAACACCGAAACTAAAGATCAAGAAACGGCAGACCTTGGCCGATCAGCTTTACGGGCAGGTGCTTGAACAGATCGTGTCGAACAAACTCGCCCAAGGCGAAAAGCTGCCGTCGGAAAACCAGATCGCCACGGCCTTCGGCGTGTCCCGCCCCGTGGTGCGTGAGGCGCTGCGTAAGTTGCAAGAGGACGGGCTGGTCGAGGCGCGGCGCGGCGTGGGCACTTTCGTGCGGCGGCGGCCTTCGGAAAAGCTGATTGAATATGCCACGGCGGGATCCGTTGCCGGGCTGATGCGCGCGATGGAGGCGCGGATCACGATTGAAAAAGCCACCGCGCATATGGCCGCGCAACGGGCCAGTCCCAAGGATATTGCCCGGATTGAGGCGGCCTTGCAGACGCTGGAGGTATCCATGCAGGCGCGCGATCCGTCTTTTGACGCCGATTACCAATTCCACCGCGCCATCGCGGCGGCGTCAGGCAATGAAGTTTTCGTTCAGATGCTCGACTGTGCGCGGGAGTCGATTGAGCAGGGGATCGACGTGGCGCAAAAATTGACGCGCCAAGGCTCCCAAGCCCGGATCGACGTGGTCATCAGCGAACACCGCCAAATCCTCGAAGCGATCCGCGCGGGCGACAGCGAAGTCGCGGGCGTGTCGATGGCCTATCATCTGTTGCAAGCGCGGGCCCGGATCACCGACCACGCCGGTATCGCATAGCATTAATAACCCGAAAGACCTCCTGATGATCTACGACCACCGCACCTATTGCTGCCGCCCCGGCACGATCAAGAAACATCTCGCGCTCTATGCGGAGTTCGGCTTTCCCGCGCAGAAACGCATCCTTGGGGAGCCACTGATCTATGCGCAGGTTGAGACGGGGGATGTGAACTCATTCGTCCATGTCTGGCCCTATGAGGATACTGCAGACCGTGCCGCGCGGCGGGCCCAGATGGCGGCGGACCCTGAGTGGCAAGCCTACCTCAAGAAAAGTGCGGAGGCGGGGTATCTGGTGAGCCAGACCAATAAGATCCTCATGCCCGTTCCGCTCGAAGCCTAAGTGGGGTGCCCTCGGCCTGAGGGTTCAGGCCGAGGGCTCGTTTCAAGTGACGATGCAGCTTTCATCGATCCCGCGCCCTTCGTGGAAAGCGCGGATGTTGCTGGCCCAATGGTTGACCATGCGTCTGAGGTTATCCTCGCTATGGCCGCCGATATGGGGCAGCGGCAGGACGTTATCGAGGCGCAGAAGCGGGTTGTCCGGCTCGACGGGCTCTTCGGTGAAGACATCCAAAGCCGCGCCCGCGATGCGTTTGTTTGTCAGCGTGTCGATCAAGGCCGCCTCATCAATCAGCCCGCCGCGCCCGGTGTTGACCAGCAGGGCATCGGATTTCATCCGCGCCAGTTCCGCCGCGCCGATGGTGTGGTGTGACGCCTCAGTCAGCGGCATGTGCAGGCTAACGATATCGCAGGTCTCAAGGATCTCGTCCCGCTCGGCAAAGCGCGCGCTGGTGCCTTCGGCCTCTCCTGAGCGGCGGTAATAATGCACCTCGCAGTCAAAGCCCGTCAGCCGTTTCGCCACGAGTTGCCCAATGGCGCCAAAGCCGATCAGCCCGACCTTCTGACTGCTGAGATCCCGCGCGCCGGGGACGATCTCCGGCACGATCCACTTGCCCGCGCGGGTGTTGTTGTAATGCAGCGGGATGCGGCGCAGGGCGGCGATCATCATGCCGATGGTCAGGTCCGCGATGGTGGGGGCGTTAACGCCGGGGCTGCGTGCCACGGTCACGCCCATTTTCTTGGCAACATCCACCGGGATCTTGTCATAGCCTGTGCCCCATTGGTGGACGAGACGCACACTATCGGCCCCGCGGAGTACCGAGGCCGGAAGGCCGCGTCCGCGGGGAACGATATAGGCCGCGCCCTTTACCGTTTTGGCGAAGTCCTCTTCGGAGAAGGAGTGGGCGAACCGCAGGTCCAGCCCTTCGGCGTAGCCGCGCACCTTATCCTGCATATCTTCCGGCATCGCGTCGAGCACGGCGACGGGGCCGATCAGCGCGCCGCTCATGCCGATGCCCCGCGCAGGTCTTCAGGCAGCAGCGCCTCGGGCAGGTTCTGGTAGGACACGGGCCGCAGGAAGCGACGGATCGCCATGGTCCCCACGGACGTCGCGCCGAAATTGGTGGAGGCCGGGTAGGGGCCACCGTGCACCATGGCATCGCAAACCTCGACCCCGGTGGGGAAGCCGTTCACCAGCACCCGGCCCGCCTTGCGTTCAAGGATTGGCATCAGCGCTTTGGCGGCTTCGGTGTCGCCGTCGTCCATCTGGATCGTCGCAGTCAATTGACCTTCAAAACCCTTGGCCAGCTCTTGCATCTCATCGCCCGAAGACACCCGCAGCACCAGTCCCAAGGGGCCGAAAACCTCTTCCCCAAGGGCGTGGTCTTGCAGGTAGGTCTCGGCGTCGGTTTCAAAGAGGTTCGGCTGGGCACTGCGGCCTTCGCTGTCAGTGTTCACCAGCGCGCGCACGGCGTTGCGTCCGGTGAAACGTTCCTTGCCATCGCGGTAGGCTTTGGCGATGCCATCGGTCAGCATAACCTGCGGGCCGACCTGTTCCAGCGCCTCTTTTGCGGCCGCGACGAAGGCATCGCCCTCCGCGCCCTTGGCCACGACCGCGATGCCGGGATTGGTGCAGAACTGCCCCGCGCCCATGGTCAGAGACCCGGCCCATCCTGCGCCGATTTCCGCGCCGCGGTTTCGAGTAGCCTCGGCCAGAACGAACATCGGATTGACCGAGCCCAACTCGCCAAAGAAGGGGATCGGCTCGGGGCGTTGGGCGCAGAGATCGAACAGCGCGCGGCCCCCACCGAGGGAGCCGGTGAAGCCGACGGCTTTGATCAGCGGATGCTGCACCAGCGTCTGGCCCACCTCACGGCTGTTGGCATGGATGAGGGAAAAGACACCGGGATGGATGCCGCATTTCTGGATCGCGGCATGGATCGCTTCGGCCACGATCTCTCCGGTGCCGGGATGGGCAGAGTGGCCTTTCACAACGACTGGGCAGCCCGCCGCCAATGCCGCGGCGGTGTCGCCGCCCGCGGTGGAGAAGGCCAGAGGGAAGTTCGACGCGCCAAAGACCGCGACAGGGCCGATCGGGCGTTGGATCATGCGGATGTCGGGGCGGGGCATGGGTTGGCGCTCGGGCAGGGCGCCGTCAAAGCGACGGTCCAGATGGGCGCCTTTGCGGATGTGATCGGCAAAGAGGCGGAGTTGGCCGGTTGTCCGCCCCCGTTCGCCCTGAAGGCGGGCGGTGGGCAGGCCGGATTCCCGCGCGCCGACTTCGGTGATGATCTCGGCGCGGGCCTCCATCTCATCCGCGATGGCATCAAGGAAATTTGCGCGGCTCTCGCGGCTGGAATAGGCGTAGGACCAAGAGGCATCCTCGGCGGCTTCACAGGCGTGGTTTACATGGGCCGGGGTGCCGCTTTGGAATTGGTCGCTTTCGCCTGTGGCGGGGGAATTGGCAAAGGTTTTACCACCGCCGACCCATTCGCCTGCGATCAAGTGCTTGCCGTGGGGGTGAAATGTCTTGCTGTCAGCGCTCATGATCAATCCTTGTCGGTTTGCTGTTTCAAAGTGGGGGAGGGCTGCGCCATGGTCTGCACCAGCGCATCCATCTGCCGCGTGAGCAGCCAAGCGTCGCCCGCGATGGCGACGAATTCGATACCGCTGTCAAAATAGCGGCGCGCCAGATCGGCGCCGTAGCCAAGGATGCCCGCAGGCAGCCCGGCGGTGTGAATGGCATCGACCGCTTCGCGGATCTTGTCTTGGACATCGGGGTGCATCGGGTTGCCGGTATGCCCCATCGCCGAGGACAGATCCCCCGGCCCGATAAAGATCGCATCCACGCCCGGCACGGCGGCGATGGCGGGGATTTCGGCAATCGCTTCGGGGGTTTCGACCTGCACGATGACGCATTGCGCATCGGCATAGGTGGTCAGGTAATCCGTTTGCCGCGCGTAGTTATTGGCGCGGATCGTGGCCGAGATGCCGCGCAGCCCTTCGGGGGGATAGCGGGTCCAAGACACGGCGCGGCGGGCGTCTTCGGCGCTTTGGATCATCGGGAACATCAGGTTTTTCACACCGATATCCAGCAGCCGTTTGGTCATAGTCTGGTCAGAGGATGGCATGCGCACGACCATCTGCGCATCGGGATTGGCACTACCTGCGGCGCGCAGATGATCGGTGATCTGGCTCAAGTCATTCGGCGCATGTTCCATATCGAGCAGCAGCCAATCGATCCCACTGCCTGCGGCAATCTCCGTCACCGTGGGCGAGCAAAGCGAGAGCCAAAACCCCGACAGACGACTGCCGGGCCGGAGCGATTGTTTCAGTGTTTTTCCCGACATTTTCGCAGCCCGCCCCTCAAATGCTATCGACAATTGGGGTGATACGGTAATATATCAGTTCGAGCAAGATGTGTTTTCCACCCATTTTGCGATGATGTTTTAGCTGGCGAGGAATTCATGACCGAGACCAAGAAAACCGCCGATCAGCTGCGCAGCGCGCGCTGGTTCGCCCCCGACGATCTGCGCAGCTTTGGGCATCGGTCGCGGATGATGCAGATGGGTCTGGGCCCCGAGGATTGGGAAGGCCGCCCTGTGATCGGTATCCTGAACACTTGGTCCGAGATGAACCCCTGCCACCTCCATTTCCGCGACCGCGCGGAGGATGTGAAAAAGGGAATCGCGCAGGCCGGGGGGCTGGGGTTGGAGATCCCGACGATCTCCATCGACGAGAGCTTCACCAAGCCGACCTCGATGCTCTACCGCAATATGATCGCGATGGAGACCGAAGAGACGATCCGCTCGCATCCGCTTGACGGTGTGGTGCTGATGGGCGGCTGTGACAAATCCACGCCGGGGCTGACCATGGGCGCGATCAGCGCAGGCGTGCCGTTTATCTTCCTGCCCGCAGGCCCGATGCTGCGCGGCAATTACGCGGGGCGGGCGCTTGGCTCTGGCTCGGACGCGTGGAAGTTCTGGGATGAACGCCGCGCGGGCACGATTTCGGCCGAGGAATGGGTCGGCGTGGAAGGCGGCATCGCGCGGTCTTATGGGCATTGCATGACCATGGGCACGGCTTCGACCATGACCGCGATTGCCGAAGCGATGGGGCTGACCCTGCCGGGGGCGACCTCGATCCCCGCTGCGGATGCGGGGCACAAACGGATGAGCGCCTCTTGCGGGCGGCGCATTGTCGATATGGTTTGGGAGGACCTGACGCCGGACAAGATCATCACCCCCGCCGCCGTGCAAAACGCGGCCACGGTGGCAATGGCGACGGGCTGTTCGACCAATGCAGTGGTGCATCTCTTGGCCATGGCGCGCCGCGCAGGTGTGGCGCTGGAGTTGAGCGATCTGGATGCTTTGGGCCGTACCACACCGCTGATCGCCAATATCCGCCCCCTCGGCAGCAGCGAATACCTGATGGAGGATTTTTATTTCGCGGGCGGGCTGCGGGCGCTGATGGATCAACTGGGGGATAAGTTGGACCGTACGGCCATCACCTGCACCGGCAAACCCTTGGAGGAAGGGATCGCGGGCGCGCCTGTCTATAATGACGACGTGATCCGGCCCCTGTCGAACCCGGTCTATAAGGAAGGCTCGCTTGCCGTGCTCAAGGGCAACCTTTGCCCCAATGGCGCGGTCATCAAACCGGCGGCCTGCGATCCGAAGTTCCACCGCCACGAAGGCCCGGCAATGGTTTTTGACAGCTACCCGGAGATGAAGGCCGCCATCGACGACGAAAACCTCGACGTGACGCCGGACCATGTGCTGGTGCTGCGCAACGCAGGTCCCCAGGGCGGGCCGGGGATGCCGGAATGGGGCATGTTGCCGATGCCGAAGGCGCTGTTGAAACAGGGGCACCGGGACATGCTGCGGATCTCAGACGCGCGGATGTCGGGCACCTCTTTTGGCGCTTGCATCCTGCATGTCGCGCCGGAGTCTTTCGTGGGTGGGCCGCTGGCGCTGCTGAAGACGGGGGACATCGTGCGGATGGATCTAGAGGCGCGCACCCTCGACATGCTGGTGGACGAGGATGAACTCGCCGCCCGCCGCGCCGCGTGGAAAGCGCCCGAGCCGCGGTTCGAGCGGGGCTGGGGTTATATGTTCCAGCGCCATGTGGGGCAGGCCGATCAGGGCTGCGACTTTGACTACCTCACCGCGGCCTTCGGCCAAGCGGCGGGTGAACCGGATATTTTCTGAGAGGGTTAGCAATGACACATGATCTATCAAAGGCGCTCACTGGCATATCGGGCATCCTGGTAACGCCCTATGACGATGCTGGAGAGATCGCGCCGCGCAAGCTGGCGCCGATCATCGACCGTGCGCTCGCCGCCGGGGTGCATATCCCGGTCGTGAACGGCAATACCGGCGAATATTATGCGCTGACCAATGACGAGGCCTGCACCATGGTGCGCGAGGTCGCCCAGATGGTCGACGGGCGCGCGCCGCTGCTCGCGGGTGTCGGGCGCGGCATTCGGGATGCCTGCGCACTGGCCAAGGCGAGTGCCGAGGCGGGCGCGGATGCGCTGATGATCCACCAGCCGCCCGATCCCTTCGTCTCCCCCCGTGGCACGGTCGATTATGTGCGCGCGGTGCGGGATGCGTCGGGCGGGCTGCCGGTGATGCTGTACCTGCGCAACGATGCGATGGGGCCCGAGGGCATCGCGCGGCTTTGCGAAGTCGAAGGGGTGAAGGGCGTCAAATGGGCCACGCCGAACCCCTTGAACCTCGCCCGCGCGATCGAAGCTGCGCCGACAGATATCGTCTGGGTCGGTGGTCTGGCCGAGGTCTGGGCCCCGCCGCTCTATGCCGTGGGCGCGCGGGGGTTTACCTCAGGCCTGATCAACGTCTGGCCGGAGAGGTCAGTCGCCATTCACGCAGCACTCGACGCCGGAAATTACGCAGAGGCGAACCGCTTGATCGCAGGCATGCGCGCCTTTGAGGACATCCGCGCCGAAGAGCATAACGGCACCAATGTCACCGGCGTCAAAGCCGCACTCATGGCCATCGGACAGGATTGCGGCGCCACGCGGCCGCCCTCTGCATGGCCGCTGACGGAGAAGCAGCAGGCAGTGCTGGAGCAATTCGTGAAAGACAATCAACTGAAGGGAGAGGCGGCATGAGCCCCGAACTACGCGAGAAACTTCAAGCGGTCTCGGTCGCGACGCTGGCCACGGCGCTCTACAAGCGCGGGCTGCGCAATCAGGTGGTGCAGGGGGTCGGCCCGGTCGCGGCCAAGGGGCGCAATATGGTCGGCCCGGCGTTCACACTGCGCTATATGCCCGCCCGTGAGGATCGCAATCAACTGGTCGAGTTTCGCAATCCCGAACACCCGCAGCGCGTCGCGATCGAGACCTGCCCCGAGGGCCATGTGCTGGTGATGGACAGTCGGAAAGATGCGCGTGCCGCCAGTGCCGGGGATATCCTGATCACCCGGCTGATGATGCGTGGTGCGGCAGGGGTGGTGACCGATGGCGGGCTACGAGATGCAGCGACCATCGGCGCGCTGGAGATGCCCGCCTATCACGCCCGGCCCTCAAGCCCCACGAACCTGACCCTGCATGAGGCGATTGAGATCAACTGCCCCGTCGGCTGCGGCGATGCGCCGGTCTTTCCCGGCGACATCGTAGTGGGCGACGATGACTGCGTGATCATCATCCCCGCAGATATCGCAGAAGAGGTGGCAGATGAGGCGGTAGAGATGACGGCCTATGAGGATTTCGTCGTGGAAGAGGTCAAAGGCGGCGCGGGGATCATCGGGCTTTATCCGGGCACCAAGCAAGAAAACCTCGATAAATTCGCGGAATGGCGCAAGGCCAACAACCGCTGAATCAGGGCTTTTCCGGGGTGAAATACTCCGGGAAAGCCGCCCGCTTCTCGGTCATGCGGTCAACGGTGCGTTGCAGGTGTTGGCGCAGCGCCTCCATCGCGGCAGGGGCATCGCCCGCTTCGATCCCATCAAGGATCCGGCTGTGGCCGCCGATCACGTCCTTGTTGTTGAGGATGCGCCCCGCCTCATCGATGTCATCCAAATGCAGGCGGCGCAGACGTTCCAGATGGCCCGCGTGGCTGCGCATGATGCGCTGGCTTTGCACATGGCCCGCCGCCACAAAGAGGGTCTGGTGAAACACCTCGTCCAACTCCTGAAAGGTCGGCACATCGCCGGGCTGGTCAGAAATGCTGCTTTGCAAGGCGACGATGCTGCGCAGTCGGGTGAGGGCTTCGGGCGCGATTTCGGCGGCCAAGCGGCGCACGACTTCGGTCTCAAGCGCGATGCGCATGAACTGCGCTTCGCGGATCGCCGACATGTCGATTGGCGTCACCAAAGTGCGCGATTGCGGGTAGATCTTGACCAGCCCCTCTTTGGCAAGCTGCTGCAGCGCATCGCGCAGCGGCGTCAGGCTCACCCCATGGGTCTCAGCCAGTTCGGCGCGCAACAGCGGGGTGCCGGGCGGCAGGTCGAGCCGGACAATCTGATCACGCAACGTGGCATAAACCCCGCGCCCCGTCGGCCCACCCTCGAAGAGACCCAGATCGGCCCCGCCGCCCAAAATGCTTTTGGCGAGGGTCTGCGCGCTCTGTGCTGAAGGTTTGTTCGATGAGGTCATGTGGGCTCTTCCATAGCTGTTAAATCTAATATATCAGTTAATGACATCTTACCGAAGCGGTTTTTTCGACACCCTGGGGGGAGCATCCGATGGACAGCCAGACCATGCAAGAGGACAGACGCGCAAAGGTGATGCTGCTGTCACCGACCGATAACGTGGTCGTGGCGACCTCGGCGGTGCCCCAAGGCGCGGTATTGCCGCAAGACGGGCTGCGTGCCAACCACGATACGCCCCAAGGTCACAAGATTGCGATCCGCCCGATCCAACGCGGTGCCCCGATCCTGAAATTCGACACAGTCATCGGCTACGCGGCAGAGGATATCGCCGCAGGCGATTGGCTGCACAGCCATAACATCAAATTCGATGCGGTTGACAAAGACTATGCCTTTGCCCGCGATTACGCCCCGACCAAGCTGCTGCCACCGCAAGAGCGCGCGCAGTTCATGGGCATCCGCCGCGCGAATGGCCGCGTCGGCACGCGCAACTACATTGGGCTTTTTGTCACCGTGAATTGCTCGGCCACCGTGGCGCGCAAGATCGCCAATTACTTCGACGAAGAGCGGATGGAGGCTTGGGAGAATGTCGACGGGGTGATCCCCTTCATCCACGAATCCGGTTGCGGGATGGAGCTCACGGGCGAGCCGATGGACCTGCTGCGCCGCACGCTCTCGGGCTATATCCGCCACCCCAATCTGGCCGGGGCCGTGGTCCTATCACTAGGCTGTGAGCGCAACAATCTGGCGCAGTTCTTTGAGGAGGAAGGACTGGCCGAGGGCAAGATGCTGCGCACCATCACCATGCAGCATGTCGGTGGCACGGCCCGCGCGATTGCCGATGGCAAGGACGCCGTGCGCGAAATGCTGGATCAGGCCAATGCCGTGCGGCGTGAGCCCTGTTCGGCGGAACATATCACCATCGGGATGCAATGCGGCGGGTCGGACGGGCTTTCGGGGCTCTCGGCCAACCCCGGCCTTGGGGTGGCGGCGGATATCCTCGTGCGCAACGGCGGCACGGCGATTCTGTCGGAAACGCCCGAGATTTTCGGCGTCGAACACCTCCTGACCCGCCGCGCGCGCAGCGAAGAGGTGGGCCGCAAACTGGTCGAACGCATGGACTGGTGGCTGGACTATACGAAAGGCCGCGACACGCAGATCAACGGCGTGGTCAGCCCCGGCAATCAGGCAGGCGGTCTGGCGAATGTGCTGGAAAAATCGCTCGGCGGGGCCAAGAAAAGCGGCAGCACTGGGTTGATGGAGGTCTACCGCTATGCCGAACCCGTGACGCAAAAGGGGCTGGTCTTCATGGATACGCCCGGTTTCGATCCAGTCTCTGCCACGGGGCAGATCGCGGGAGGGGCGAACCTGATTTGTTTCACCACCGGGCGCGGGTCGTGCTTTGGCTCCTACCCCTCGCCGACGATCAAACTCGCCTCCAACACGCCGATGTTTACCAAGATGCGGGACGATATGGACATTAATTGCGGCACGGTGATCGACGGCGAGCAGAGCCTAGAGGAACTTGGCCAAGCGATCTTCGAGCGCATCCTCGCCATCGCCTCGGGAGAGCAGAGCAAATCCGAAGCGCTTGGCGTGGGCGAAGAGGAATTCGCGCCTTGGCCGATTGGGGTCACGGGGTAACAGATGTCGAAGGGGAGGGCGCAGATGAAACCGAACTATGTAAAACTGGTCGAGGATACGCCGCTGCCGCGCATGGCGCTCTGCCGGCAAACCTTTGCCGCGACCCGGATCGACGCCCCGCGCGCTGCCGTGGCGGAGGCGATGCAGGCCGGTTGCGCGGACAAGATCAAGCCGGGCATGTCCATCGCAATCACTGCAGGCAGCCGCGGGCTGGCGAACCTGCCGGAACTACTGGCTGCCATCGTGGCCGAAGTCCGCGCGCGGGGGGCGCATCCTTTTGTCGTGCCCGCGATGGGCAGCCATGGAGGGGCCACGGCAGAGGGGCAAACCGCGTTGCTGGCGAAACTGGGCGTGACCGAAGAGAGCCTCGGTTGCGAAATCCGCTCGTCGATGGAAACCGATGAGATCGGCGTGCTCGACAACGGCATGTCGGTGCGGATGGACCGACACGCCAATGCCGCCGATGGGACCATCCTGTTCAACCGGATCAAGCCGCATACTTCCTTCCGTGCGCCGAACGAAAGCGGGCTGGCCAAGATGCTCTCGATCGGTTTGGGCAAGCAATCGGGGGCCGAGACCTGCCATTCGCGCGGCATTGATAACGTCGGCATCTTTGTCGCCAAAATGGCGCGGATGAAGCTTAAGCGTTGCAAGGTGCTTTTCGGCATCGGCACGATCGAGAATGCCTATGACGAACTCTCGCAGGTGGTCGCCCTCGACAGCGACGGGATGCTGGAAGCCGAAGCGCCCTATCTGCAAGAGGCGATGCGCAACATGCCCCGCCTGCCGCTGGGGCCGCTGGACGCGACTTCGGCCTCGGGCGATCTGGACGTGCTGGTGGTGGATGAGATCGGCAAGGAGTTCTCCGGCACCGGGATGGACCCCAACATCACCCATCGTTTTTCAAGCGAAAAGATGCAGGTCCATCTACATATCTCGCGCCTTGTGGCGCTTGGCCTGTCGCCGCGCAGCAACGGCAACGGCAATGGCGCGGCGCGGGCGGATGTGATCACGCAGCGGTTGGAACAGGATTTCGACCGCGAGGCGGTCTATGCCAATGCCATCACCTCTCAGGTGTTGAAACAGTCGAAAATTCCGATGGTCATGCCCTGCGACCGCACGGCGATCCAGACGGCGGTCAAGACCTGCGGGGCCGAGGATATCACCAAGGTCCGGCTGCTGCGCATCCCCAATACGCTGAAGCTTGAGTATCTCTATGCCTCCGAGGCGATGCTGCCGGAACTGCGCGACCGTCCGGGGCTGGAGGTGGTCGGTGATTTGCAAGAGATGCAATTCGACGACGGCCTGCTGCGCAACCCTTGGCCGGAGGGGCATTGATGCTAGGCCAAGGACTTCACCTACACCTCGACCCCGTCGGCGGTGCGGCAGGCGATATGTTCATCGCGGCGATGCTGCATGCTTTCCCCGAATTGGCCGAACGCGCAATGGCCGATGTCGCCGCTGTGCTCCCTGCCGAGGTGGGTCGTGCGGAACTGAGCGAACACGTCGCCTCGGGCATTACGTCTCGAAGGTTCGAACTGGTGCTGACAGCACCCGACGCGGGCAGGCGGCACGGGGCGGAAACGACCTACCGCGCCATGCGCGAGTTGCTGGAGAACGCGGCGCTATCGGACGGCACGGCAGAGGCCGCCTGTGCCATCCTCCACCGGATTGCCGAGGCCGAAGCGCAGGTGCATGACATCCCCATCGACCGGGTGCATTTCCACGAGATCGCGGATTGGGACGCGTTGATGGATGTGACCGCCGCAGGCAGCATCTGCGCGGCGCTGGCGGGGGCGACATTCTCGCTCGCGCCATTGCCCCTTGGCGGCGGGCTGGTCGAGACGGCGCATGGCAAACTGCCAGTGCCCGCGCCCGCAACCGCGCTGATCTTGCAGGGCTATGACTGGCATGACGACGGCGTGCCGGGCGAACGGGTGACGCCCACGGGGGCCGCGATCCTCGCCCATGTCACCGGAGGCAGTCCCATCGCCAGCCGTCCACCGGGGCGGCTGCGCTGTACCGGGTCAGGCGCGGGAATGCGGGTGATGAAGGGGCTGCCAAATATCCTGCGAGTCAGCGTCTTCGACACCGCCTCGGGGGGGATCGCGCAGGACAGTCTGGTGCAATTCGCCTGCGATATCGACGATATGACGGGCGAGGAACTGGGCGCGGCGGTGGATCGGTTGCGCGCGATGGAGGGCGTGGTCGATCTGCTGATGCTCAGCGGACAAGGCAAGAAATCGCGCCCGGTGACACGGCTGGAATTGTTGGTGCAGCCGCAGGCAGCAGATGCGGTCGCAGCGCGGGTGTTTGATCTGACGTCAACGCTGGGGCTTCGCCGCAGCTTAGTGGATCGTTTGATCCTCGCACGAGAGAGCGATGACAGCGGCCCGCTTCGGCGCAAACGCGCGACACGCCCCGGCGGGCATGAGACAATCAAGGTTGAGAGTGATGATCTTGCCGGTGCCGAAACCCTGCACGAGCGCCGAACCCGTGCCCGTGCGGCGGAAGGGTAGGGCGTCGGCGTCCGGTGATCTGTCTTGCTTATCACCGACCTGCGTGTGAAAAACCTCTGATGTCATTTCAGGGGACCGCATGGAAAAGCCGCTCACCGCCACGCTGCGTCAGTACGAGGTCTTTGTCGCCATCGCGGAGACGCTGCATTTTGGCCAAGCGGCGGCGAACCTCGGGGTGGCGCAACCGGCGCTGACGCAGCAGCTCAAACACCTTGAAACCGTCTTTGGTGGCGCGCAGCTGTTTGACCGCAATCGGCGTCGCGTGATGCTGACCGAGTTTGGCCGCGCGCTTTTGCCCGAAGCCCGCGCGCTGTTGCAGCAAGCGCGGCGGGTCGAGGCTGTGGCCGAGGCAGCGCGGAGCGGCGAGCGGGGTCGAATTGAACTGGCCTATGTCGGCTCGGCCTCCTACGCAGGAATTCTCGGGCGGCTTTTGCGCGAGCTGCGCACCGGGGCGGCGGATGTGGAGCTGATCTTGCGAGAGTTGGACATGGACCTGCAGATCGCCGAGATCGTCGCGGGCAGGCTCGACGCGGGTTTTGTCCGTCTGCCATTGTCGGGCGTGCCAGAGACTTTGGAAACCCGCAGCGTACATACCGAGGATATCCTGCTGGCCGTGCCCCCGGACCACCGTCTTGCGGGGGTGCCCTCTGTCTCCATGGCGACGCTGCGCGAAGAAAGTTTCATTTTCAGCCATCTCGGCCCCGACATGGGCTTTGCTGCCTGCGCCTATCAACTCTGCGCCGACGCCGGTTTCGCGCCCCGCGTGGCGCATCGCGCGCCGCAGTTCACTGCCATCGTGAATTTCGTCTCGGCGGGTCTGGGCGTCGCCTTCGTCCCCGCTTCCGCCGCGCGGATGAAGGACGCGGGCGTGTCGTTCCTGCCGATCAGAGACGCAAAGGTGCAAAGCCGGATCGGGCTGGCCTATCTGCGCGATCCGAGCAATCCGGTCCTGCGCAGGCTGCTCGACGCCATAGAGCTTGGAAGCTGACTACCCGACCGCCGTGCCGCCGCAGACAAAGACCGTCTGCCCGGTGATAAAGCCGCTGCGTGCATCGGCAAAGAAGGAAACCGCCTGCGCCACATCATCAGGCGTGCCCATTCGGCCCAGGGGCACCGCGTCAACGATGGCACGGGTTTCGGGGGCGTCTTTGGGATTGTTCTCCCAAAAGGCCGTCGTGGCGATGGGGCCGGGGGCGACGCAGTTCACCGTGATCCGGTCGCGTGCCAATTCCAGCGCCCAAGTGCGGGCCATGGATTGGATCGCCCCCTTGGTGGCGGAATAGAGCGTCCGGTCGCGCTTGCCCTTGGTAACGCGGCTGGTGTTCATCACGATCCGACCGCCGCCCGCCGCGCGCATCCCCGGCACCACGAGTTTCGCGGCAAGGATACTGGGGCGGAGGTTCAGGTGCATGATAGGGTCGAAGTCATCAATCTCTACCGCGTCGAAGGACGCGGGTTTCACAATGCCGACGTTGTTGACCAGACAGGTGACCGGCCCGAGTTTGAGGATGTCTTCCAAGGCGGCGCTGGTTGCCTTGGGGTCCGACAAATCGACCTGCTGCGCATCGGCGTGAAGGCTGGGATCCTCCGGCTCTGCGATGTCGAGCACGAAGACGCGCCAGCCATCCGTTTGCAGCCTGCGCGCGATGCCAAGGCCGATGTTGCGCGCGCCGCCGGTGACGACCGCATGGCGCGGGTGGGAGCTTGGAGTCACGGGGGCATCCTTTTCTCAATCAGTTGTTTACTTATCACCACCATCTAGTGATAAGTAAACAACTGATATCCGGGAGGGGATAACATGGCCGACCGCATCATCATCGTGGGCGCTGGCACGATGGGGCAATCCATCGGCAGGCTCTTTGCCAGCCACGGCTGGGCGGTGCATGCGGTCGACCCGACCGAGGCCGCACGGGAGGGGTTTGCGGTAACCGTCACTGGCGCCACGGCGAGCGCGAATTTGGACGGGGCAGGGCAGGCAGATCTGGCGCTAGAATGCGTGCCGGAGGACCTTTCGCTGAAACAACAGGTGCTCGCCTTCTTGGAGGCTGCGGTTCCGGAGGGGGCGCCGATCCTTTCCAACACATCCGGGCTAACACTCGAAGAGATGTCGAAAGGCATGCGTCACCCAGAGCGCGCCGTCATCACCCATTTCTTCAACCCCGGCGATGTGATCCCAGCGGTCGAAGTCGTCGCGGCCAAGGATGCGCCCGAGGGCCTGTGCGAAAAGGTCATGACGCTGCTGCGTGGCTTGGAACGGCGGCCCGTGCGTTTGGATCACGCGCCGCCCGGTTTTGTCGCGAACCGCATTCAACATGCGATCATGCGCGAATGCCTGCATCTGGTGGACCAAGGCGTCGCCAGCCCGGCAGAGATCGACGAGATCGTGCAGTGGTCCGTGGGCGTCCGCATGGCGCTTTCCGGCCCTTTTCGGCAGCGCGATCTGAACGGCTTAGGCACGCATCTCAGTATCGCCGAATATCTTTATCCCGACCTCTGCGACCGGCATGATCCGTCGGCTACGCTCGCCGATCTGGTGCGGCGCGGGCATCTGGGCAAACGCAGCGGCAAAGGGTTCTACGACTGGCCCGAGGGCGGGGACGCGGAGGCGGGGGCGAAGGATGAGGCGCTGCGCCGTGTCATCGCCCTTGCCCGCGACAGCGCCGATTGACCGAGAGCCGAGGACACCCATGACCAATAATCCTGCCATCATCTGCGTGGCCATCACCGGATCGCTCCCCACGAAGGCCGACAACCCGGCGGTGCCGATCGACATCACCGAACAGATCGAAAGCACCCAAGCCGCATTCGAGGCTGGGGCGACGATTTGCCATGCCCATGTGCGCACCGCCGATGGCACCCCCACCGCAGACCCCGACCGTTTCGCGCGGCTGCAAGAGGGGCTGCGCAAACATTGCCCGGGCATGATCGTGCAATTCTCAACCGGGGGTCGGTCTGGCGCGGGCAAGAACCGGGGCGGGATGCTACCGCTGCGGCCCGATATGGCCTCGCTTTCTGTTGGATCGAACAACTTTCCCAACCGCGTTTACGAGAACCTGCCAGAGCTTGTCGATTGGCTGGCAGGGGAGATGAAGACCTATAACATCCTGCCCGAGATCGAGGTTTTTGATCTGAGCCACATTCTACAGGCCAAGGCGATGGCAGACGCGGCCGCGATCCCGGCGCGGCCCTACATTCAGTTCGTCATGGGGGTGAAAAACGCCATGCCAGCGGACCGAGAAGTCTTCGATTTCTACATCCAGACGGTCAAGCGCCTTTTCGGCGATATCCCTTGGTGCGCGGCGGGGATCGGGCGGCATCAGGCGGAACTCAACGCATGGTGCGCGGCGGCAGGAGGGCATCTGCGCACCGGGTTGGAAGACAATATTCGGATGGACAGACAGACGCTTGCACCGTCCAACGCAGCCCTTGTCACCCGCGCAGCGGAGTTCTGCGCCGAGGCCGGTCGCCCTGTCGCCACACCGCAGCAGGCGCGCGAGATTTTGGGATTGGGCTAGGGCTTATTGGTCCTCAGCCACTACGATTTTTGATAAGGACATTCAGATGAAGAAACTGACATTCATACTCGCCACCCTTGCCAGCCCGCTTGCAGCGCATGAGGGCGCGCATGTGCATCCGCATGGCAACGATCCGTTTTGGGCGGTGGCATTGCTGTCGCTGGCGATCGTGATCCTCGCGGCGGCGGTGATGCGGCGCAAGTAGACCGTGGAGGGGTCAGGCCATCCCCCTGTTGCATCTTTCCCTTGCAGAGCAGAAGTTGCGTTCGACATAAACCGCTGCACTGCAAAAGGATCGCCCAATGATTGTCAGGGATCAGCCAAGCGCGCTGAAGCTGTTCTTTGTCCTACAGGGTTCGATCGTGCCGAATATCATCGGGCGGATCATCGGCGTGGCCGTGCTGACCGCCGTGGTTCTGCTGGTGGATCTACATCTCATTGAACTGCACCATGTCTCCATCGCGGCGATGGGGATTTTCGGCGTTGCGCTGTCGCTCTTCTTGGGCTTTCGCAACAATGCCGCCTATGACCGCTGGTGGGAGGCGCGCAAACTTTGGGGGGCGATGATTGCGGACCTGCGGACGTTGGGGCGCGATCTTTCAATCTTTGTAGGGCGGGGAGAGGACCGGGCCGAGATCCTATCGCTTGGGGTGGGGTTTGCCCATTTGCACCGGGGATTCCTGCGCGGTGCCGATGTGCAAACAGAAATCACAGGCTGGGTTGGCGACGACCAAGCCAAAGCACTGTTGGCCCAGACCAATCCCGCCGATGCTGCCCTGCGCGCCATGGCAGAACGGATCAGCCAGCTTGCAGCGCAGGGTGGGGTGAGTGGTTTTGGGCAGATGAGGCTCTCAGAAACGCTGGCCGCCCTTGCCGCAGCGCAGGCCGGGTGCGAGCGCATTCTCACCACGCCCTTGCCCTTCGTCTATTCGCTGATGGTGCGCCGCACGACCTACCTCTATTGCTGGCTGTTGCCCTTTGCGCTGATTGAGGCAACGAATTGGTTCGCGCCGATTTTTGCCGCGATAGTGGCCTATGTCTTTTTCGGTCTTCAGGCTGTCACCAACGAGTTGGAGCTGCCCTTTCGCAATGGGCATAACGGCCTGCCGCTCGACGCCATGTGCCGGATCATCGAAGTCTCTGCCGCCGAAGCGCTAGATCGCGCGCCGCCGCCCCTGATGACACCGAATGACCATGTGCTGACCTAGCGCCCTTCAGCCCCCAAAGCCGCGCGACCCGCCAGAGCGTCCAAAGCCGCCCCGCGATGCAGCGGTGGCGCGGGTCATCGGGGTTTTGCCGATGGTGGTGCTGGGCCGGGTGAATTGCGAGGTGCTGAGCTTGGCAGCGCCGCGATTTGCCGAATAGGTGCTGGAGCGTGCGGCATTGGTGAAGCGGCCATCGGAGGTTTTATACAGCGGCTGTGCTGCCGCCATCCCTGCGCGATTGCTCATCATATTGCCGATCAGATAGCCCGCCAGCAGGGGCATAAAGATCCCGCTTGAACCGCTCTGGGTCGCAGCTTCTTCAGAGCCACAAGCGCCTGCGCCATGCTGCTCTTCGCAAACCTCAAGACTGTCATAGCGCGGTGCGGATTCCACATGGAGGGTTTGCGCCTCATCAAAGGCGGTTTCGCATTGTTGCTGGGTGTACATCCCGCCGCTCGAGGCATCGGCCAGACAGCTTTGCAGGTCAGGGAAGGCGGCGGCATCGACCTTCTCCTCCTCGCATCCTGCAAGGGTAAAGGCGGCGGCGCCGACGATGGCGATGGAAACCCGTTTCGAGCGTTTGGTCATGGTGGTCGTCTTTCTGCCAAGGGGCTGCGGAGCAATGGGTTATGCGAGAATGTAGTGCGGTTTGAAGCGGGACAAATCCTGCGTGATGCGCGAGCGGTCCTCGCGGATGCCGATGCCGGCGCAGGTCTCACCGACGATCCAAGACCCGATCACGGGGCGGAAGCCGTCAAATTCAGGCAGGGGAGCATAGGCTTGGACAATGCGCGGATGGTCGGCGTAGTCGGTGTTTTTCGACTGTTCGATCACCTTGCCGGATTGGTGGATCGTCACCGACGCCCCCTCGCGCGAGAGGATCGGCTTGCGTACATGCGCCTCAGCCAGATCGGCCGCCACGCGGTCAAAAGCCTCCGCGCAGTCGGGGCCGGCAGGGCCACGACCGGAAAGCGCCTCCGCCACATCTGCCTCAAAGAAGGCGGGCAGCAGATTGGGATGGCCTTCGAACATCTGCCATAGAACGGGCAAGAGGCCCTTGTTCGACAGCAGCGCCTTCCAAGCGGGTTCCAGAAATAGGCAGCCCGACCCTTGGATATGCGCGGCATAGTCATCGCGCAGCAGGTCTTCCCACGGGTAGAGTTTGAACAACACGGCGATACGGCGGTCTTGATCGTCAAGGAATTGACCGTCATCGCTCAGCGCGATTTTGTCGAGGTCACAGTAATGCGCGCCCAAGCCCGCCTCGCGCGCGGCCCAGCCCATTGCTTCGACGGTGCCGTAGTCTTCGGGATTGTCTGCCACAGCGGTAAAATGCAGGTCACTCTCCGGCTCGAAGACATCGGCAAAACGGGCGACCAATGCTTCGTGGATGCCGTTGAACTGATCCGAGCCCTCCGGCAAAACGCCTGCCTTCAACTGATCCTCAAGCCATTGCCATTGAAAGGCGGCGCTTTCGTAAAGGGAGGTCGGTGTGTCGGCATTATATTCTAGCAGTTTGGCCGGGCGCGCGCCGTCATAGGCCAGATCGAAACGCCCGTAGATTTCAGGATCGCCCCGGCGCCAGCTTTCCGCTACGAGATCACGGTGCGCCTCCGGAATGGCCAGCCGCGTCATCAATTCCTCGCTGGCAATGATCTCGGCCACGGCCTCACGGCACATGCCATGCAACTCGGTCGAGGGGTCTTCGATGTCGTTTTCAATCTGCTCAAGCGACAGCGCATAGGCCGAGGTTTCGTCCCAATAGGGCTCGCCGTGCATATCGGCGAAGGTAAAGCCGACCTCTTCAGCATGAGCGCGCCAGTCTGGCCTCTCGGGCAAATTGATTTTTTGCAACGGTTTGCTCCCTCGGTTTCCTGTCTGCTTCTAGTCGGCTTTGGGCGAAGCAGCCAGAGGGGGATCGGGGTTGGGCGGCCTGAACCGGGGCCTGATGCTTGTAATCCGCATTATGTAATGTACGCGGTCAATGATCAGAACGCGAAAACCCGCTCGCTTTAGGCTGCTTTCCCCCCTCCGCTTGCCGCATAGCCCCACCGGCCTACCTCCGACCTAGCCGATTGCCGGAGGGTTCTGCCCCCCCGCTCCCATTTAGCCAAAGGAATTTGTCGTGGAAACGAACTTGACCATTAATGGCACCGAACAGCGGCTGGATCTTGATCCCCGCACTACGCTGTTGGATGCGCTGCGTCACCATCTTGGACTGACCGGCAGCAAGAAGGGCTGCGATCATGGGCAGTGCGGGGCTTGCACCGTCATGGTGAATGGGCGCCGGATCAATGCCTGTCTGACGCTGGCCTGCATGCATGACGGCGATGAGGTGACCACCATCGAAGGTATTGGCCAGCCCGGCAACCTCAGTCCGCTGCAAGAAGCCTTTGTCAGCGAGGACGGCTTTCAGTGCGGCTATTGCACCCCCGGTCAAATCTGCTCGGCCACCGCGATGCTTGAGGAGGTCTCAAACGGGTGGCCCAGCCATGTGACAGACGATCTGGGCGGTAAGGTGGAGCTCACGTCTGAAGAGATCTCGGAACGGATGAGCGGGAACCTCTGCCGCTGCTCCGCCTATCCCAATATCGTCGAGGCGATCCGCAAAGCCGCGGGGGAAAACGCATGAGACCTTTTGACTATACCCGCGCCGAAACCGCCGAAGCCGCCGCACGTCAAGCGGCCGGCGGGGGCACATTTATTGCCGGAGGCACCAATCTGCTGGACCTGATGAAGCTGGAGGTCATGGCCCCCAAGGCGCTGATCGACATCAACCGGCTGGACCTCGATGAGATCGTTGAGACCGACGCCGGCGGGTTGCGCATCGGAGCGTTGGTTACCAACAGCGATCTGGCCAATGACGCCCGCGTGCGCGAGGACTGGCCAGTGCTGAGCCGCGCGCTGCTGGCCGGGGCCAGTGGACAGTTGCGCAACAAGGCGACGACGGGCGGCAATTTGCTGCAACGCACCCGCTGCCTGTATTTTTATGACCGCGCCATGCCCTGCAACAAGCGCGAGCCGGGCACGGGTTGTTCGGCGAAAGAGGGGTTCAACCGTATTCTCGCCGTGTTGGGCACTTCGGAGCATTGCATTGCCACCCATCCCAGTGACATGGCCGTGGCAATGCGGGCGCTTGGGGCAGAAGTGGAGACCTTGAAAGAAGACGGCAGCACCCGCCGTCTGACGCTTGACGATCTTTACCTCTTACCGGGAGATCGGCCAGACCAGGAGACCGTGCTTGAACCCGGTGAATTGATCACGGCTGTGGTGCTGCCCGTGCCTGTTGAGGGCAAGCAGACCTACCGTAAAGTGCGCGACCGGGCCTCCTATGCCTTCGCGCTCGTCTCTGTCGCCGGGATCATCAAAATGGAGGACGGGCGCATTGCCCGTGCTGATCTTGCCTTTGGCGGATTGGCCCCCAAACCTTGGCGCAATGGTGATGTCGAGGCGTTGCTGACCGGAGAGGCGCCCTCTGAAGCGTTGTTTAACAGAGCCGCCGATCTGCTGCTTGCAGAAGCGCAAGGCTATGGCGCGAATGATTTCAAAATCCCCCTCGCCCGCCGCACACTGGTTTCGGTGTTGAACGAACTCACTGAGGAGGCACAGCAATGACCGAGCAATTCAAGATGGACGCCCCTGCCACTGCGCACAGGCTCGACGATATGGTGCAGGGTCTTGTAGGCGCGCCGCTCGACCGCCCTGAGGGGCCGCTGAAAGTAACCGGCACCGCGACCTATGCCAATGAATGGCAGGTCGAGGGGATGGTGCACGGCGTGATGGTCCGTGCGCCCGGTAACAGCGGACGCGTGGTTCTGGCGAACCGGGATGCCGTGGCGAAGATGCCGGGCGTCTTGGCGGTGATTCAAGACGAGCGCCTGCTGCGCAACCCCGCCCAAGGCACCGCGAACAAGGCTCCCATTCAAGGCCCGCAGCACGTCGCCTACCTTGGACAATTGATCGCCGTGGTAGTCGCAGAAGGCTTTGAACAGGCCCGCCATGCCGCGCAATCGCTGCAGGTGCATCTTGAGAACGGTGAAGTCATGCCGGTCGATCCCGCCACGGCGGCGGTGGAACCGCAGGAGGGCAAAGCTCTGGATCAGGGCGATTTGGAAAGCGCGATGAAAGACGCGGCATTCTCGGTCGATGTGACCTATACCACTCCCTCGCATTCCAGCTCCCCGATGGAGCCGCATGCCTCTATTGCCTCGTGGGAAGTTGATGACCTTACCCTGCGCGGCAGCTATCAGATGCTGAAATACAACCGCAATGAACTCTCGGACGCGCTTGGTATTCACCCGGATCGGCTGCGCATTCTGTCTCCTTACGTCGGCGGCGGCTTTGGCTCGAAACTCGGGATCGCGCCCGAGGCGGTTGCGGCGGCGATTGCCGCGAAAGAGGTGGGCCGCCCCGTATCCGTCGCGCTACAGCGGCCACAGGTCTATGAGGCGACGATGCGCCGGTCCGAGACCACGCAGCGGGTGCGTCTTGCTGCGGATGCCGAGGGAAAGCTGACGGGGCTGGGCCATGATGCGCGCGTGTCAAACCTCCCCGGAGAGACTTTTGCGGAGCCGGTCTTGCAAGCGTCGCATTTCCTTTATGCCGGGGCCAATCGCAAGATGTCGATGGAACTGGCGCGGGTGCATCGCCTTTGCGCAGGGTCCGTCCGTGCACCGGGTGAAGCCGTGGGCGTGACCGTTCTAGAGGGGGCGATGGATGAGTTGGCCGTGAAGATTGGCATGGACCCGGTCGAGCTTCGCCGCCGCAACATCCCCGAGAAAGACCCTGAAAGCGGGAAAGACTTCTCCTCTCGCCGCTTCCGCGAGGCGCTGGACAGCGGGGCCGAAAGCTTTGGCTGGGCCGACCGTCCCGGTGTCAAAGAACGGCGCGAGGGGGAATGGCTAATCGGCTACGGCATGGCCTCGGCGGCGCGGATCAACGCGCTGATGGAAAGCCAAGCGCGGGTGACGCTTTTGCCCAAGGGCCGGGTGCGGGTCGAGACGGATATGACCGACATCGGCACTGGCACCTATGCAATCCTCGGGCAAATCGCGGGGGACATGCTAGGTCTGCCGCGCGATGCCGTGGATGTGGTACTGGGCGATACCGCCCTGCCCCCGGCCTCGGGCTCCGGCGGGTCTTGGGGGGCGTCGTCGAGCGGCACCTCGGTTTATCTGGCCTGCGAAGCGATCCGGAAACAATTGGCCGAGCGGCTGGAGGTGGATGAAAACGACCTCACGCTGAAAGACGGGATGGCCACTTTCGACAATCAGACCCGGAGCCTGAGTGATATCCTCAACGGGGATGAGATTGCCAAACTCGGTCATGTGCTGCCCGGGGACACTTCCGAGGCGGTGCGGCAGGCGACCTTTGGCGCCTATTTCGCCGAAGTCGCAGTGCATGCAGCCTCAGGCGAGACGCGGGTGCGGCGGATGCATGGCACCTTTGCCGCCGGTCGAATCCTGAATGCAAAGACGGCGCGGTCGCAATGTCTGGGCGGCATGACCTTTGGCATCGGCATCGCGCTGACCGAGGAAATGGCTTTCGATCCGCGGGATGGCCATGTGGCCAACCATAACTTGGCCGAATACCACATCCCGGTGAACGCCGATGTGCCGCAACTGACCGTTGATCTGCTGGAAGAGCGGGACGATTGGGCCAACCCGCTTCAGGCGAAGGGGATCGGTGAGTTAGGCATCTGTGGCGCGGCTGCGGCGATCACCAATGCGATCTACAACGCCACCGGAGTGCGGGTGCGCGACTATCCCGCCACCTTGGACAAGGTGATTGCGGGCATGTGAGTTAGAAGGGGCGGCCTAACCCGCCGCCCCCTGCTCTGCCAACAGATGCGTCAGGTCACAACGGGCCACGGCCTCCTGCAGCTCCTGCGCTGCTGCATCAAGGATTGCCCCCTCGTCCAGCGCCGTGCGGCGGTTTTGCATGCGGACCTCGCCATTCACGATCACCGTATCCACATCCGCCGCATTGGCAAATTGCGCCACGGTCGTCAGAGGCATCATTGGCGGATAGAGATGCGGTTTGCGCCGGTCCAGCAGGATGATATCGGCCTTCTTGCCTACTTCCAGTGACCCGAGCTCATCCTCCAGCCCAATGGCCTTGGCCGCGTCGATGGTGCACATTTCCAAGACGTCGAGCGGCATCATCACCTCGGGGTCGCGGAAGTGGCGGCGGTGGTAGTGCAGGCATTGGGCCATGTGGCGGAACATGTCATAGCCCCGATCCGGTGCCGCCGCGTCAGAGCCAAGGGCGACATTCACCCCCATCTCGCGCAGTTCCGGCGCAGGGCAGCGACCCAACACCGACATGATAGCCGAGGGGTTGTGCACGATGGAGGCGCCACTGCGTTTTGCGGCCTCCATGTCTTCGGCGGTCAGGTCAACCGAATGCGACAGATAGGCCCAGGGACCGAGGATGCCAAAGCTTTCGGCAAGCGCAATCGAACCGTCGCGGTGCCCGTCTTGGGTAAAGCGAAGGCCGTGCTTTTCGCGCAGGGCCATGGCCGCGTCGCACATCTGGCGGATCTCATCCGGGTCTTGCGCGGATTCCGCGGGGGAGTAGACGGGCATGATCAGGCAGATGCCGGTCCGGCTTTCCAGCAGATCGTTGTGCTTTTGTGCCAACTCACCGCAAACCGCCAGTTGATCTTCGAATGACATTGTGATGTCGCGCGTCAGATCAAGGCTTGTGTAGCGTTTCGGAAAAGGCCGCCGGTTCAGGCCTACAGCCAGCATGGTCCTGATGCCGATTTCTCGGGTGGCGGCGCAGTGCAGATTGCCCGCTTCGGTCGCATCGGTGCGATAATGATCCGCGCCGCCACCGAGCAGCATGGTGCAGGTGGTGATCCCGGCCTTCAACCGCTCCAATCCCGAGAGCCGCGCCTCGGCTTGCCAGAAACCGGGGGTGGAGCCGCGCGTATAAATGTCTTCGCAGGCCTGAAACCACGCATCGCCATCCCCGCCGCCCAAGTTGCGGGTCAGACCATGGCCCGCATGGGCATGGCTGTCGATCAGCCCCGGCAGGGTGATCATATCCTCCCCCGCAATACGCGCTGCCCCGTCGGGGATGCTGACCTCAACGGCGGGACCGACGGCGGTGATGCGGTCCGCTTCTATCAGGATTGTCGCATTCTCGATGACCCGGCGGGCGGGGTCCATGGTGATGGCGGTGGTGTTGGTGATCGCGCGGATGGTCATTACAGGTCCTCACTCAGAGCCGTGCCCAGAACGTCGTCCTGCAGCCCGTTTCCATCGCCCGAAACCTCTAGTTCCAGCAGGCGCTCGGCCTCGACCAGATGCGCGTCCATGGCGGTTTGTGCGGTTTTAAAATCCCCCGCGGCCAAGGCCGCCACAATCGCGGCATGTTCATCCGGGCCGCATTGGGCATCGCATTTGGGCTGGAAAACAGCCGTCACAAGTGTGCTTTTCGACACCAGATCGCGTAGGATGTCGGCCAACAGCGGTGAAGCGGCAAGCTCGGCCAAGAGCATGTGGAACGCCCCCGAGAGCCGGATGATTCGCGCCGTGTCCCCTTCGGCCAGCGCTTCGCGCTCCTCGGCGATATGGGCCTCTAATGCGACGAGTTTTTCCTGTGCACCGTGCTTTTTCAGCGCTTCGATCACGCCCCTCTCGACCACGCGCCGGGTAAAGAAAACGTCTCGTGCCTCGTCAACCGAAGGGGTGGTGACAAAGGCACCGCGGTTGGGGATATGGCTCACCAATCCGTCATGGGTCAACTGATCGAGCGCACGGCGGATACGTGGACGGCTTGCACCGAAAATCTCGCACAGGCGCTCTTCTTTCAGTCGCGTGCCGGGTGGCAGGCGACGTTCGGCGATGGATTTCCAGATCCGTTCGTAGATCTGCTTTTCCGTAAGCTTTGCTTTCGTCACTGCCGACCCCTTATCGAATGTTCATTTTTATAACTGCTCCGATTGTCGCCGAAGTGACCGATATTATGCAAGCAATTAGTGTATTCAAAAATTGTTAACAATAATTGTAGACAGAAAAATGGAATCATGCCAGCCTATCTTCAGTCGCTGTGATGCAGGCCCACTGTGCCCGCTTGGCAGCCGCAACAGGGAGATAACAATGACACCGCGTAATTTTCTATTTACCGCGACCTCCGCACTGGCGATTGCCTGTGCCGGGGGCGCTCAGGCCGAGACGTTCCGGCTGGGCACCAATGGCGATCTTTACGGCCTTGACCCGCACTCGATGACCGACAGCTTTACCGTCTCGTTCCTCAACCACGTCTATGAGGCGCTGGTGCGCTATGATGCGGACCTCAAGATTGAGCCGGCCTTGGCCACAAGCTGGGAGCAGATCGACGAGACCACCGTGCGCTACACATTGCGCGAAGGGATCAAGTTCCACGACGGTCAGGACTTCTCGGCTGAGGATGTGGTGGCATCGGTGAAACGCGCGGCGCATGAAGACTCGCCCATTCGCGGCAATATCGCCGGGCTGGTCGACGCCAAGATGGTCGATGAAATGACGGTCGATCTGATGCTCGACGGGCCAAACCCGCTTCTGAACAACTTCCTGACTAACGTGCTGATCTTTGACAGCGGCTGGCTGGAAGAGCATGACGCGCTTGACCCGATCGACGCGCAGAAGGGCGAAGAGGGCTACACGACCTCGAATGCCAATGGCACCGGACCCTTCCGGTTTGAATCCCGCACCCCCGACGCGCAGACTGTGCTGACCGTGAACGAAAGCTGGTGGGACGAGCCGCAGCACAACCTGACCCGGATCGAGTTGAACCCGATCAACTCCGACGCGACCCGCGTGGCAGCGATGCTGTCTGGCGAACTCGACATGATCTTCCCCTCCCCCCTACAGGACGCCAAGCGGATCGAGTCCACCGACGGCATGCATGTGTTGGAAGCCCCCGGCCTGCGCGCGATCATGATGGGCATCAACATGTCCGACAAATCCAACAACCCCAACCAAGACGGCAACCCGCTGCAAAAGGTCGAGGTCCGTCAGGCGCTGGTCCATGCGATCAGCTATGACCTGCTGCGCGACAAGATCATGCGCGGCAAATCCCGCAACCTTGGTGGGCTGGTCGCCCCGCAGGTGCCGGGCTTTGACGAAGGTGTCGATGCAATCCCCGCCTATGACCTCGAAAAGGCCAAGCAGATGCTGGCCGATGCGGGCTATCCCGAAGGTTTCAGCCTAAACATGAACTGCCCCAATGACCGCTACGTCAACGACGCGGCGATCTGTCAGGCGCTGGCGGCGATGTTTGCCCGCGTCGGCGTGAAGGCGGACCTCACGGCAGAGACCAAGGCGATCCACTTTGAGCGCGCCCGCGCCAATGAGACGGATATGTTCATGCTGGGCTGGGCGACGCTGCCAATGCTCGACGGCTACTCGGTCCTTTCGGCCATGTTGCACACCCCCGGCGGGCAGATGGGCACATGGAACCCCGGCGGCTATTCCAACGCCGAGGTCGACCGTTTGACCCAAGCGGTGGCGACGGAACTCGACGCCGAGAAACGGCACGAGATGATGGTTGAAGCCTTCCGCATCGCGGATGAGGAAGTGGCATGGTTGCCGCTCCACGCGCAGCCGCTGTCTTGGGCCGCCCGTGACGCCGTGAAGATCCCCCAGACCGCGGATGACAAGCCGCGCCTCTGGCTCGCCCGGATCGAGTAACCTCCCCCGGCGGGCGACCTCCCCACGCCCGTCACCCTTCCCTTGCCAGCCGGAGGCCAGCATGTTTGCCTTTCTTATCCGCCGTATCATTCAGGCCGCGCTGGTGATGCTCGTCGTCGCCTCGATCGCCTTCTTGATGTTTCGCTTTCTGGGCGACCCGATTTCCAACCTTCTACCCGAAGATGCCACCGTTCAGGACCGCGCCGAGATGCGCGAGAAGATGGGGCTGAACGATCCTGTTCTGGTGCAATACGGGCGCTTCATCGTCGATGCCGCCCAAGGCGACTTCGGCCAATCCTACCGCAACAACCGCCCCGTCTCGGACCTTCTGGCCGAACGCTTCCCCGCCACCGCCGAACTGGTGCTGGTCGCGGCCAGCCTTGCACTGGCGCTTGGCATCCCCTTGGGCATCTATACCGCACTGAACCCACGCGGCTGGCTGAGCCAGGGGTTGCAGGTGGTCTCTCTCTTGGGCATTTCGGTGCCGACCTTCGTGACCGGCATCCTGCTGATCCTTGTCTTCTCTGTCACCCTCGGCTGGCTGCCCAGCTTCGGGCGCGGCACGGTGGTTGATCTAGGCTGGTGGACGACGGGTTTCCTCACCACCTCGGGCCTCAAAGCGCTAATCCTGCCCGCGATCATGCTCGCCCTGTTCCAGATGACGCTGATCATGCGGCTGGTGCGCGCCGAGATGCTAGAGGTGCTGCGTGCCGACTACATCAAGTTCGCCAAGGCGCGGGGCATTCCCAGCCGGATGCTGCATTTTAAATACGCGCTGAAGAACACGCTGATCCCGGTGATGACCATCTTCGGTCTGCAATTGGGCGGGCTCATCGCCTTTGCCATCATCACCGAGACGGTCTTCCAATGGCCGGGCATGGGGTTCCTCTTTATCCAAGCGGTGAACTTCACCGATGTCCCCGTCATGGCCGCCTATCTGGTGCTGGTGTCCTTCATCTTTGTCGTCATCAACACGCTGGTCGACCTTTTGTACAACGTCGCCGACCCGCGCCTGCGGGCCGAGAGAACGCCCGCGCGCGGCGTCTGAGGAGCAGAATATGTCAAACTTCATGCCCATGCTGTACGCCTTCTGGGACAGCGATATCACCTACAGTTTCCGTAAATCACGGGTGGCTGTCATCTCGGCGCTGGTCCTGCTGGCGATGTTCCTCACGGCGATCTTTGCCCCGAGCCTCGCGCCACAGAACCCTTTCGACATCGCAGAACTGGACCTTTTCGACAGTGAATTGCCCCCGTTCTGGGTCGAGGGCGGCAGTACCGCTTACCTCCTCGGCACCGACACGCAGGCCCGTGATGTGCTGTCGTCTATCATGCACGGGATGCGGATTTCCCTGCTGGTGGGTTTCGCCAGTGTGATCCTCGCCGCTGTGATGGGGGTAACCCTCGGACTGCTTGGTGGCTTTCTCGGCGGGATCGTCGACGCGGTGCTGATGCGGATTGCCGACGTCCTGCTCAGCTTCCCGCCGATCCTCGTGGCGCTGCTCATCAACGGTGTGCTGCGCGGCGCTCTGCCCAGTTCGGCGCAGGCCGAGTCGGCGCTCATCGTGCTGATCCTATCGATCGGCCTGACCAACTGGGTGCAATACGCCCGCACCGTGCGCGGCTCGACCATGGTGGAGCGCCGCAAGGAATATATCGAGGCGGCGCGCACGCTCGGCACCGGTAAGGTGGCAATCATGATGAAGCATATCTTGCCCAACGTGCTTGGCCCGGTGCTGGTGATCGCCACCATCAACCTCGGCATGGCGGTGCTGACCGAAGCGACGCTGAGCTTTCTGGGTGTCGGCATGCCGCCCACCCAGCCCTCGCTCGGCACGCTGATCCAGATCGGCAATGAATTCTTGTTTTCGGGCATCTGGTGGGTCGTCGTCTTCCCTGCCGCGGCACTGGCGATCCTCGTGTTGGCGGTGAACCTGCTGGGCGACTGGCTGCGCGATGCGCTTAACCCCAAATTGCGGTGAGGTACCCCAATGTCACTTCTTGAACTGGACAATATCGTTGTCGAATTCCCCACCCGCCGCGGCCCGTTGGAGGCCGTCAAGGGGCTGAGCCTTGATCTCGACGAAGGCGAAATCCTCGGGCTGGTCGGTGAATCCGGCGCAGGCAAGTCGATCACCGGGGCGGCGATTACCGGGCTGATCGAACCGCCCGGCTTGATCCGCTCGGGCGAGGTGCGCCTGCGTGGCGCACGGATCGACAACCTGCCCCCCGAAAAGATGCGCCGCATCCGGGGCAAAGAAATCGGCGCGATCTTTCAGGACCCGCTGACCAGCCTCAACCCGGTCTATACCGTGGGCGAGCAACTCATCGACACGATGCGCGTGCATCTGGGGTTTGATCACAAGACCGCCCGCCAGCGCGCCATCGACTGGCTGGCCGAAGTCGGCATCCCGGCCCCCGAGGCGCGGCTCGACCAATATCCGCACCAGTTCTCGGGCGGGATGCGGCAGCGTGTGGTGATCGCGCTGGCGCTTTGTGCCGAGCCGAAGCTGATCATCGCGGACGAGCCGACCACGGCGCTTGATGTGAGCGTGCAGGCGCAGATCCTTGCCCTGCTGAAACGGCTCTGCCGCGAGAATGGCACGGCGGTGGTTCTGGTCACCCACGACATGGGCGTGATCGCCGAGACCGCCGACCGCGTCGCGGTGATGTACGCCGGGCGGCTGGTCGAGATCGGCGACGTAAAACAGGTCATCGAAGAGCCGCTGCACCCCTATACGCGGGGCCTCATGGCCTCGATCCCGCAGATCGGCAACCGCGACCGCCGCCTTACGCAAATCGAGGGCGCGATGCCCGGCCTGCGCAACCCCGCCCCCGGCTGCGCCTTTGCCCCGCGCTGCCCGCGTGCGATGGAACACTGCCACAGCTTGCGCCCCGCGCCACAGGATGCAGGCACCGGCCAAGTCGCCTGCCACCTTTATGGAGAGACAGCATGACCCCCCAGATCGCCCCCGACGACATCCTCAGCGTGCAGAATATCTCCAAGCGCTTCGATGTGTCCGAACCCTTCCTCAACCGGGTGCTGGAACGCCGCCCGCGCCGCATCCTGACGGCGGTGAACGACATCAGCTTTGACGTGCCGCGTGGCAAGACCTTTGCCGTGGTGGGCGAGTCCGGCTGCGGCAAGTCCACCGTGGCGCGGTTGCTGATGGGGCTGCACACGCCAAGCGCGGGCGCCATCCGCTTTGAGGGGACAGACATCACCCATATGCCACCCGGCAATCCCCCCGAACTGCGCCGCCGGATGCAGATGATCTTTCAAGACCCTTATGCCTCGCTCAACCCGCGTTGGCGGGTGCGTGACATCATTGGTGAGCCGCTAAAGAACTTCGGCATCTGCAAGACCCGCGCCGAGGTCACCCGCGAAGTGGAAAAACTGCTGAGCCAAGTGGGCCTGAACCCTGCCGACGCCAAGAAGTTTCCGCATGAGTTTTCGGGCGGCCAACGCCAACGCCTCTCGATCGCCCGTGCCCTCACGACACGGCCCGAACTGCTGATCTGTGACGAACCCACCTCAGCGCTGGACGTGAGTGTGCAGAGCCAAATCCTCAACCTGATGAAAGACCTGCAGGATGAGTTCAACATGAGCTACATCTTCATCAGCCACGATCTGGCGGTGGTCTGGTACATGGCCGATGTGCTGGCGGTGATGTATCTTGGCAAGATCGTCGAGGTCGGCCCCAAGGAGCAAATCTTTGAGAACCCGCAGCACCCTTACACGCGTCTGCTGATGGAAACCGTGCCTAAACTCACTGTCGGCGGCACCGAACGGACCCCGGTGGCGGGCGAGGTGCCGAACCCGATCTCGCCCCCGCCCGGCTGTTCGTTCCACCCGCGCTGCCCGCTGGCGAATGACACCTGCCGCAGCGTGGCACCGGCATTGCACCTGCGCGCGGGCGGTCAGAAATCGGCCTGTCACGCGGCGGACGAAGGGCGGCTGCCGACATGGCTGCGGCTGGCGGCGGAGTAGCGGGATGGAATTTGACTTCACCACTCTGCCCGAGCGCGACCGCTACCGCCTGCTGTCCAGCTTCGTCGCCCCGCGCCCCATCGCGCTGGTCACGACGCTTTGCCCCGATGGGGTGGCCAACGCGGCCCCCATGAGCTTTTTCAACGTCTTCTCGCAAGAGCCGCCCATTGTGATCCTTGGCATCCAGACCCGGCCAGATGGCACAGTCAAAGACACGGTGAACAACATCAACGCGCGACAAAGCTTTTGTGTCAACATGGTCGACATGGCGCTGGCGCAAGCGATGATCACCTGCGGCATCAGTTATGAGCCGGACGTGGACGAGATCGCCACCGCCGGGCTGACCATGACGCCGGCCAACCAGATCGAAGGCGGTTGGATCGCGGAAAGCCCCTGCGCCATGGAATGCGTGGTGGCCGAGACCATCAGATACGAGCGGCGCGAGATCATTCTGGGTCGGGTCGTACAGATGCATATCCGCGACAACTGTCTTGATGACGCAGGCCGCTATGTGCGCCCCGAGAACTACCAGCCGATCGCGCGGCTGCATGCTGACAATTACATCACCTCTGACCGACAGTTCGAGCTGAGGGCCCCCGCCCAGCCTCCCGCTGGCGTGACACGGAAAGCCGCCCCATGAAAATCCACCTCATCAATCCAAACTCGACCGTGGGGATGACCGAAGCCATCGCCCGCACCGCCCGCGCCCATGCCGGGCCGGGGATCGAGATCATGGCCGTGACCGCGCACGGCACGCCGCCCAGCATCGAAGGCTATGCCGACGAGGCCCGCGCCGTGCCCGCCATGCTCGACGCCATTATCGCCGCTGAAGCGCAGGGCGCCGTGGCCCATGTGATCGCCTGTTTCGACGATCCCGGTCTTGATGCCGCACGCGCCGTGGCGATGGGGCCGGTGATCGGCCTGTGCGAAGCCGCGCTGATCGCGGCCGGAAGGATCGCCAAGCGCTTTTCCGTGGTCACAACCCTGCCCCGCGCCGTGCCGATCATCGAAGACCTTGGGGATCGCTATGGCTGTGGCCGGGCGCTCTGCGCGGTCCATGCCGCCGACATCCCGGTGCTCGACCTTGAGTTCGCCCCCGTGCAAACTCTGCCCCTCATTGCCCGCAAGATCCGCCAGTCGGTCGAAGAAGATCGGGCCGAAGCCGTGGTCCTGGGTTGCGCAGGCATGAGCGCGCATTTGGAGCAACTGGGCCGCGACGCCGGGGTGCCGGTGATCGACGGCGTGGGCTTTGCCATTCGCATGGCCGCGGGCTTGGCCGCCACGGGGCTGTTGACCAGCAAGGCAGGTGCCTACGCCCTGCCCCGCGTGAAACAAGCCGCTGAAGCGCCGCCGCGCCTAGCCCCCCTGACAAGATAGACTGGACCAGAAAATGACCAAGCCCCTGCTGCTCAAGAACCTGCGCCTGATGGGTGCCGCGAAAACCGATGTATTGATCGAAGAGGGGCGCATTGCCCGGATCGCTCCTGAGGTCACGCCAACTGGCGATGTCACCGTCGAAGACTGCAGCGACGCGCTCGCCCTGCTCGGCCTCATCGACGCCCATGCGCATCTCGACAAGACGCTTTGGGGCATGCCATGGCATCCACATCAACAGGGCAAAAGCCTGCAGCAGATGATCGACACCGAGCGCCATCTGCGCCACGAGTTGGACATGGACCCGGAGCGCCAATCGTCGCGGCAGGTGGCACTGGCGCTATCCAAAGGTACGACAGCGATCCGCAGTCATGTCGATATCGACACCGACCATGGGCTGCGCCTTTTCGAAGGGGTCGCCGCGACGCGGGACCGCTACGCCGAGGTCATGCAGATCGAGATCGTCGCCTTCCCGCAATCGGGCATGATGATCCGCCCCGGCACAGTTGAGTTGATGGACCAAGCCCTGCGCGACGGGGCCGAGATTGTCGGCGGGTTGGACCCCTGCGGCATTGACCGTGACCCTAAGGGCCAGCTTGATGCCGTTTTTGGCTTGGCTGAGAAACACGGCAAGCAAATCGACATTCACCTGCACGAGCCGGGTGAGATGGGCGCATTCAGCCTTGAGATGATCCTCGATCGGACCGAGGCGCTGGCGATGCAGGGTAAGGTGACGGTCAGCCATGCCTTCTGCCTTGGCATGAACGATCAGGCGCGGGTCGCCGCACTGCTTGACCGGATCGCGGCGTTGGACGTGTCGCTGGCCACCACTGCGCCTGCCTCGCGCCCGGTGCCTTCGGTCGCGGCCTGCCGCGAGCGGGGCATTGCGATCTGTGCGGGCAATGACGGCATCCGCGATACGTGGACGCCTTACGGCAACGCCTGCATGTTGGAACGCGCGATGCTTGTCGGCCTGCGCAACAATTTCCGCGCCGATGTTGAGGTCGCCTGGGCGCTCGACACCTGCACCACCGACGGGGCGCGGGTGATGGGGCTTGAGGGCTACGGCCTCACCGAAGGCAGCCGCGCCGATCTGGTGCTGGTGGATGTTGAGGCGGTCTCGGAAGCGATCACCCTGCGCCCGCCGCGCCGGTTGGTCATTTCCGGAGGACAGATCGTGGCGCGTGACGGCGTGACGGAGGCGACATGGCAAACGGCATGAGGCGCACGGCTCTGACCGCCGCTTGGGTCGTCGGTCATGCAGGCGGCCAGCACCGTCTCTTCCGCAATGGTACGGTCGTCGTTGAAGGGGAAAAGGTGCTGCACGTCGGCGATGACTTCGACGGTGACGTGAGCGAAACCATCGATTTCGGAGAGGCCATGATTGGGCCGGGGTTCATCGACCTCGACGCGCTGGCCGACCTCGACACCACCGTGCTGGGTTATGACAATCATCCGCCCGAACTCAAGGGTCGGGTCTGGCCCGAGAGCTATATGCAGGCCGGGCCACGCGAGATGTATTCGCCCGAGGAACTGGCACTTCAAAAACGCTACGCCTTCTCCCGCCTTATTCGCAACGGCATCACCACGGCACTGCCTATCGCTTCGCTGTTTTACCGCGCTTGGGGAGAGACTGCGGAAGAGTTTGACGCCGCGGCGGATGCAGCAGCGGACCTCGGGCTGCGGGTCTACCTTGGCCCCGCCTATCGCAGCGGCAATCTGGTGGTGAATGCGGAGCGGCAGATCGGTTTTCACTATGACGAAGCGCGCGGGTTTCAGGGGCTTGCAGATGCCGAAGCCTTCATCACCCGCCATGAGAACACCCACGGCGGGCTGATCCGGACGATGCTGGCGCCCGACCGGATCGAAACCTGTACGCCCGACCTCCTGGCCCGAAGCGGTGCCGCCGCACGCGCCCATAACGTACCGATCCGGCTGCATTGCTGCCAGTCCCGGCTGGAATACGATCTGGTGTTGCAACAGCACGGCAAAAGCCCGCTGGAATTGCTGCGGGACACCACCTTCTTCGCCCCCGCAACGATCCTGCCGCATGGTCTGTTCCTATCGGGCGTCAACGGGATCACCCATGACGCGCCGGACCATGACATTCTGTGCCAATCAGGCGCGGCCTTGGTGCATTGCCCGCTGGTAATGGCGCGGGGCGGGAAGGTGATGCAGTCCTTTCCACGCTTCCGCGACCTTGGGGTGACCATTGGCATGGGCACCGATACGCATCCGGCGGATATGATACAGAATATGGCGATTGGCGTGATGACGGCCCGGATTGCCGAAGGGAATGCGACCTGTGTGAGCGCCGCCGATTTCTACAATGCCGCCACTTTGGGTGGAGCGGAGGCGTTGAACAGGCCAGATCTGGGGCGGCTCGTCCCCGGTGCGGCAGCGGATCTGAATGTGATCCGCCTTGATAACCCCGACATCGGCCAGCGCATCGACCCGATCCAAACCCTGCTGCTGAACGGCTCGGGCCGTGATGTGTCTGACGTGATGATTGCCGGGCGATTCGTCATGCGCGATGGCATCATCCCCGGTGTCGATGAGGGGGAGTATCACCGCCGCGCGCAGGCGCAGTTCGATGGCATGGTGGCACAATATCCTGATCGGACGCTGTTTCATCCGCCGGTCGAGGAGATCTTCCCCACAAGCTATCCGCTAGGTTGACGCCCCATTCCAAGCGGCACGGAAGGCTGCGTAGCCTCTCGCATAGGCTGGTTTGAGTGCGGGATTGGGGGCGATACTCTTGCGGATTTTCGGGGGCACAATCACTTCTGGTTGCGCCACCTCACCGCTGCCCAGCATCGCCAGCCGCGCCGCCCCAAGCGCTGCCCCCTGCGCGCCACTTTCGGGCACGTCGAGGGTCAGGCCAGTGATATCGGCGATCATCTGAAGCCAGGTTTCCGACTGGCTGCCCCCACCCGCCACGCAGACACGCTCAGGCAGGGAGCCACAGTGTTCGAGCGCACGACAGCAATCGGCAAATGCAAAGCCGACCCCCTCCATCACCGCTTGCACCATATCGGGCAACCCATGCGCGCGGCGCAGACCGTGGAAGGCACCGGTGGCATTGGGTGCGTTATGCGGGGTCCGTTCGCCCGAAAGATAGGGCAAGAAAGTGATTGGCGAGGGCTGCGCCACGTCCCCCACCATGCCCGCCAGCGCCGCCGGGTTCTGCCCGGTGATCTGCCCCAGCCAAGCCAACGCATCCGTGGCCGATAAGATCACGCCCATCTGGTGCCATGTCTCGGGCACCGCATGGCAGAAACTATGCACTGCGCTCTCAGTGTTACTGGCGAAACGGTCAGTCACGGTGAACAGCACGCCCGAAGTGCCGAGTGACAAAAACCCCTGCCCCGGTTGCACCAGCCCCAGCCCCACGGCGGTGGCAGCGTTGTCGCCTGCACCGCCCGCAACGGCGACATTGCTGACACCCCAGTCGGCGGCCAGATCCGCCCGAAGCCCGCCCGCCCGCGCGCTGCCTTCGACCAAGCGTGGCATATGATCACGGGTCAGGTCCGTGGCGGCGAGCAATTCATCAGACCAATCGCGGTTGCCGACATCAAGCCAAAGCGTGCCTGCCGCGTCAGACATTTCCGAGACATGTTCCCCCGTCAGCCAAAGACCGACATAGTCCTTGGGCAACAGAACTTTGCGGACCTGTGCGAAAACCTCAGGCTCATGCTTTTGCACCCACCGCAACTTGGGCGCAGTAAAACCTGCCATGACAATATTGCCGCCTAGCCCGCGAAAATCGGCGCGCGCTTCCAACTCCGCGCATTCGGCGTGGGCGCGGCCATCGTTCCACAAGATTGCCGGGCGCAGGGGCCGGTCGTTGGCATCCAATAGCGTGGCACCGTGCATCTGGCCCGACACGGCAATGCCGCGCAGCGCTGCAAAGTGCACGGGGGCCACCGCGCGGACCTGCGCAATCGCGGCCTCGCAGGCGGTGATCCATGATTGAGGGTCCTGCTCGCTCCACATCGGGTGTGGGCGCTGAACCTCCAACGGGGCATGACCCTCGGCCAAGGCTTTTTGGCCTTCGTCGATCAAAAGCGCTTTGACGCCCGAGGTGCCTAGGTCCAAGCCGAGATAGGTCATGCGGTACTCATTACTATACAAATGAAAGGGGGCCACCGGCGGGCTGCCGGTGGCCTTGGCCATCAGAACGGGCTGTCAGGATAGTAGAAATCCATCGCGTTCTCTTGGGTCACCAGAACCGAACCGATGACGAAAGTGCCCGAGACCGGCGCGTTGGAGGTGAGGCCCACGGCGGTCAGTTCAATCGCGGTGGCGATCATCGAAGGCGGATAAGTCACATTGGCCGGGATCATCGCGTCGCCATCGGCTGTGCGCTTGATCATCTCTTTCATGCCGGCACCGCCGAGTACGAATTTCACATCATCGCGCCCTGCGGCCTCAATCGCGGCCAGCACGCCAATCGCCATATCATCATCCGAGGCCCAGACCGCGTCGATATTGGGGTATTTCGACAGGAAATCCTGCATCACGGTAAAGCTGTCGTCGCGGTTCCAGTTGCCATGCTCCATGTCGAGCACATTGATGCCGGAGCCTTCGATCGCCGCGTTGAAGCCCTCGACACGCTCATTGTCGATGGTGGTGGGGATGCCGCGCAGCACGACGATATCGCCGCCATCGGGCATTTGCTGGGTCATAAACTCACCCGAGACCTTGCCAAAGCCGCTGTTGTCGCCCGCCACATAGAGGTCTTGAATGCCTTCAACCGACAGACCCCGGTCGACCACCGTCACCCATGCACCGCCGTCGGCCACAGCCTGCACCGGCGGGGTCAGCGGATCGGATTCGAACGGCAGCACCACCAGCGCGTCGATGTTGCGTGTGGCGACCATGTCTTCGATATCGTTGACCTGTTTGCCGGGGTCCGACGCGGTGGCGAGCACGAAGTCGAGGTCAGGATAGACCTCTTCCAACCGCTCGACGGTTTCCTTGGCGTGGAAGTTCATGCCCCCCGCCCAGCCGTGGGTCGCCGCCGGGATCGAGACGCCGATGACCTTGGTCTCTTGGGCAAAGGCGCCCGTACCGACAGCCGTGGCCAGCGCTGTGGCAATGAATGTTTTGGTAAATGTCATTTTTGCTCCTCCCATGAAGCATTCAACTACGGCTTAAAGCGCCGTCTTCCTTTCGCGCTGTAGGATCACAGCGAGAATGATGATAATCCCTTGGATCGCCCCGTTGAGATATGGCGATACGAAATCGGTGAGGTTCAGAATATTGCCGATGAGGCTTAGGATCAGCACGCCGATGACGGTGCCCCAGACCCGACCGAAACCGCCCTTAAGCACGGTGCCGCCTATGATAACGGCGGCGATGGCCTCCAGCTCCCACAGCACCCCGGTCGAGGCCGAGGCCGAGCCGAGGCGCGGCACATACATGATCGTGGCGATGCCCACCAAGATGCCCAGAGCGGCATAAGAGATCAGCCGCGTGCGGTTGACGTTCACATTGGAATAATGCGCGACATGTTCGTTGGAGCCCGTGGCGGCGCAGTGGCGGCCATAGACGGTGCGCGACATGATGATTTCGCCGATGATGACCACCAGCGCAAAAACGATGATCGGCCAACTGATCCCGAGGATCCCGTCAAAGTAAACGGGCCGGTAGAAACTGCGCAGACCAAAATCGAGCGACAGGGTGCCGCCATCGGCCAGCCACGTCACCAGCGAGCGGTAGATGCCCATGGAGCCAAGCGTGACGATGAACGCCTCAATGCCAAGCGCGGTGATCAAAAAGCCGTTCAACAACCCCGCCAGTAGCCCCGCGACGATGGCCGTGAACATCCCCAACAGGATAATCGGCACGCCGACGCCGAGGCTTGGCAAAGCGGCGTTCATCACCAAGATCATCAGCCCCGCGATAAAGGCCGCCATCGACCCGACAGAGAGGTCAAGCCCCCCGGCGGTAATGACAAAGGTCATCCCCACCGCGATGATCCCGATAAAGGCCGAGCGGGCAAGCACGTTGGTGATATTCGCCGCACTTAGGAAGTTGGAGTTCATCAGCGCGCCGATGACCAAAAGGACGATCAGCGCGATGATTGGCCCGAGGACGGACATCGACGGCATCCGGAAGCTTTTGGTGTGAGGTGTGGTTACATCTGTCATCTTCGTTTCCTTAGGCCGTCATCGGCATTTGTTCGGCGTGCAGCCCCATGGAGAGGCGGACAATCGCGTCTTCCGTGATCTCATCCGGGCCCAACGTGCCGCTGACCTCGCCTAAGCGCATGACCATCACGCGGTCGGCAAGGCCAATGAGTTCGGGCATTTCAGAGGTGATCACGATGATCGCATGGCCTGCGGCAGCCAATTTGCGCAGAAAGGCATAGATCTGTTGTTTGGTGCCGATGTCGATGCCTCGCGTCGGCTCATCGACGATTAGGATGCGCGGTTCAGAGAGCATGATCTTTGCCAGCAGGAGCTTTTGCTGGTTGCCGCCCGACATATTGCCGACACGCACATCGCGGCTGCCCGCGCGGATATCGAAATCGCGGATCGCGTCTGTAAGAGCGGCTTCTTCTGCGCTTCGATCAATTATGAAGCCGCCAAATTTATGCAGGTTTTGCAGAGTCAGGTTTTCACGCATTCCGCGTTCCAGCAGCAGCCCGCGCAGCTTGCGGTCTTCGGTAAGATAGCACAGCCCGGCCTGCTGCGCGTCACTGGGTTGTTTGAAATGTACCGGCAGGCCGAAGAGCGTGATACGTTCAGAAGTCGCCGGACGCAGGCCCGCCAGCCCTTCCATCACCTCAGTCCTGCCTGAGCCGATGAGCCCGCCGACACCCAAAATCTCGCCCTGTTGCAGAGAGAAGGATACGTTGCTGGCAAAGCCCGGCACGCTGAGGTTTTCGACCGACAGCACCTCGGCAGCGTCCGGTGCCACGCCGGGCTTGGCGGGATAGAGGTCGGACACATTGCGGCCCACCATGGCGGTGGCCATTTCGTCTTCGGTGATCTCAGAGGTCGAGCTGGATTGCACCACTTCGCCGTCGCGCATGATGGTGACATGGTCCGAGATCTCGGCCACTTCGTCCAGCTTATGCGAGGTGAACAAGACCGCGGTCCCTGCCGCGCGCAGGGCCGCGACCTGTTTGAACAGCACATCGGTTTCGCGTTTGGTCAACACCGCCGTCGGCTCATCCATGATCAGCACCCGCGCATCGCGCGACAGGGCTTTGGCGATTTCGACCATCTGTTTGTCGGAGTTCGACAGGCTCGACACCAGCGCGTCGGGGGAGACGTTGCAGGCCACCCGATCAAGATAGTCCCGCGTGCGTCGCCGCATCTCAGCTTTGTCGAGCAGCGGCCCGCGTTTCAACTCGCGGCCCAGAAAGATGTTCTGCTCAACTGTCAACTGTTCGGCCAGATTGAACTCTTGATGGATCATCACAATCCCGGCCATCTCGCCCTCGTACAGACTGTTGAAACGGGCGGTCGCACCTTCAAGTTCGACAGCGCCTTTGGAGGGCAGTTGATAGCCCGCCATGATCTTCATCGTGGTGGACTTGCCCGCCCCGTTCTCACCGATCAGCGCATGAACGGTCCCCGGCTCCAGCGCGAGGGTCACGCCGTGCAGCACTTCGATCGAGCCGAAGCTTTTGCTCACGTCGCGCAGGGCAAGAACGGGGGTGGCACTCATAGCTTGGTCCACGCCGCATCATTGGCCGAGGAGGTGACACAGGCGTTGATGAAACGCATCCCCGCCATGCCCGCAGTGATGCCCGGGAGCACGCCCATGGAGCTCTCGCGGCTGGCACCGCCCTGCACCGCGCGGATCGCATCGGCGGCTTCGTTATAGATTGTGGCGAACCCTTCGAGGTAGCCTTCGGGGTGGCCGCCGGGAATGCGGCTCACGGATTGCGACGCCTCAGACGCCCCTGCCCCGTTGCGGGTGATCAGGCGCTTTGGCTCTTCCAAGGGGGTGAACCACAAGTAGTTGGGATCCTCTTGCGACCATTCCAAGCCACCCTTGTCGCCATAGATACGCAGCTTCAGCGCGTTCTCATTGCCCGGGGCCACTTGGCTTGACCACAGCATGCCGCGCGCGCCACCGGCGAACCGCAGCATCATATGGGCGTTGTCATCCAGCTTGCGGCCCGCGCCCCAGCATTGCAGATCGGCGGCAAGGCTTTCGACCTCCAGACCGCTGACAAAACAGGCGAGGTTATGGGCATGGGTGCCGATATCGCCCACCGAGCCGCCCGCGCCCGAGCGTGCGGGATCGGTGCGCCATTCGGCCTGTTTGACGCCTTCTTTCTCCGCCGGGGCAGTCAGCCAGTCCTGCGGGTATTCCGCCTGAACGATGCGGATCTCGCCCAGATCACCTGCCGCCACCATGGCCCGTGCTTGGCGGATCATCGGATAGCCGGTGTAATTATGGGTGAGAATGAAGAGTGCGTCGGCCTCCGCGACGCTGGCCGCCAACGCCTCCGCATCCTCCAGCGTGGAGGTCAGGGGCTTGTCGCAGATCACATGGATGCCCTTGGCCAAGAAGGCCTTTGCGGCAGCGGCATGAACGTGGTTGGGCGTGACGATCGAGACCGCCTCGATCCCGTCTTCGCGGGCGGCTTCGGCCTCGGCCATCTCTTCGAAACTGCCGTAGGAGCGCGGGATGCCCAAAGCCTCTGCACTCGCGGCGGATTTCTCGGGGGTCGAAGACAGCGCGCCTGCGACCAGATCGAACCGGTCGTCGATGCGCGAAGCGATGCGGTGCACCCCGCCGATAAAGGCGTCATTGCCGCCGCCCACCATGCCAAGTCGAATACGCGCCATCAGTCGATCCCCAGCATCTTGCGGTTTGCCGCCTCATCGGTGCCGCCATCGGCGAAGTCGTCAAAGGCTTTGTCGGTTACGCGGATGATGTGATCGGAGACGAATTGCGCCCCCTCGCGCGCGCCGTCTTCGGGATGCTTGAGGCAGCATTCCCATTCCACCACGGCCCAGCCATCGAAATCATTCGCCGCCAATTTGGAAAAGACCGCGCCGAAATCAACCTGCCCGTCGCCCAGCGACCGGAACCGCCCGGCGCGGTCCGTCCAGCTTTGGTAGCCTGAATAGACCCCCTGCCGACCCGTCGGATTGAACTCGGCATCCTTGACGTGGAACATCTTGATCCGGTCTTTATAGATGTCGATGTTATCAACGTAATCAAGACATTGCAGCACATAGTGGCTGGGATCATAGAGCATGTTGGCCCGTACGTGATTGCCCGTGCGTTCCAAGAACATCTCATAGGTGATGCCATCATGCAGGTCTTCGCCGGGGTGGATCTCATAGCAGACATCGACACCGCAATCCTCGGCGTGGTTCAGGATCGGCAACCAGCGCGCGGCCAACTCGTCAAAGGCCGTCTCGATCAACCCCGCAGGGCGCTGTGGCCATGGGTAGACATAGGGCCAAGCCAAAGCGCCCGAAAAGGTCGCATGTGCGCCGATCCCCATGTTTTTCGACGCCGAAAGGGCCATTTTGACCTGCTCGACCGCCCATTCCTGACGCGCCTTCGGATTGCCGCGCACTTCCTCTGCCGCGAAGCCATCGAATGCGGTGTCATAGGCCGGGTGCACCGCGACCAACTGGCCCTGAAGGTGGGTCGAAAGTTCGGTGACCTCTACGCCGTTCTCGACTGCCTTGCCCTTGAACTCATCGCAGTAATCCTTGCTCGATGCCGCTTTGGCCAAGTCGATCAGCCGCGCGTCCCAACTGGGCACCTGTACGCCTTTGTACCCACAATCGGCAGCCCATTTAGTGATGCTATTCCAAGAGTTGAACGGCGCTTCGTCGCCTGCAAACTGCGCCAGAAACAGCGCTGGTCCCTTGATCGTTTTCATGGTGGTCCTCCCTTTCCCCGGCTCAAACGAACCGGTTCACGATATTCTCCAGAATTTCCTGCCGGCCCGAACGGGGCTGCGGATTGATGCCGTCTTTGGCGACTTGCGCCGCGATGCTGGCCAGATCCCCCTCCAGCATGGCCTTGGCGTTGGGGCTCTCCCACCCCGCGTAGCGTTCATCACGCATGGCCTCGAGCGTGCCATCCTCCAACATCGCGGCGGCGGCTTTGAAGCCCCGCGCGCAGACGTCCATCGCGCCTGCATGGGCCGCGACCAGATCGACCGGGTCAAGCGATTGCCGCCGCAGCTTGGCGTCGAAATTGGTGCCGCCGGTGGTGAAACCGCCCGCTTTGAGCACCTCGTAATAGGCCAACGCGACCTCGGGGACGTTGTTGGGGAATTGATCCGTGTCCCAGCCCGATTGGTAGTCGTTGCGGTTCATGTCGATGGAGCCGAAAATGCCCAATGAGGACGCCAGCGCCAGCTCATGCTCGAACGAATGGCCTGCAAGGATCGCGTGGCCCTGTTCGATGTTCATCTGAACCTCGCCCTCAAGCCCGAACTCCTTGAGGAAACCGTAAACCGTGGCGACATCGAAATCATACTGGTGTTTGGTCGGCTCCTGCGGCTTCGGCTCCACCAGAATAGCGCCCTTGAAGCCGATCTTGTGTTTGTACTCCACCGCCATCTGCAAGAAACGCCCCGCCTGCTGGCGCTCGCGTTTCAGGTCGGTGTTGAGCAGGGTCTCATAGCCCTCGCGCCCGCCCCAAAGCACATAGTTCTGCCCGTCCAGCTTGTGGGTCGCGTCCATACAGGCTTTGACCGTCGCCGCGGACCAGGCAAAGACCTCCGGGTCGGGGTTGGTGGCCGCACCCGACATAAAGCGGCGGTGACCAAAGAGGTTCGCGGTGCCCCAAAGCAGCTTGGTCTTGGAGCTTTCCATCTTGGTGCCGAGGTAGTCGATGATCTCTTCGAAATTACGCAGGCTCTCAGCGAATGTATCGCCTTCGGGGCGGATGTCGGCATCGTGCCAGCAGAAGAAAGGCGCGTTCAAAAGGTCGAACATCTCAAACGCCACATCGGCCTTGAGGCGTGCCATGTCCATCGTCTCGCCAAACCACGGGCGGTCGAATGTCTGGCCGCCGAATGGATCGCCGCCGGGCCACGCAAAGGAATGCCAATAGGCCACGGCAAAACGCAGGTGGTCTTCCATCCGTTTGCCCATGACCATTTCGTCAGGATTGTAGTGCCGAAAGGTCAGGTCAGACCCTTCTGGATCATAGGACAGGGGCTTAATATCTTTAAAGAAATCACTCATGAATCTTGGGCCTTCATCTGATCGGTCAAAGCGTCGGCGGGCAGATTGTCCCGCACATAAATCGTCGGCACGAGTTCCGGCATCGGCGGCAACTCCTTTTGGTCGATCAGGGCGCGCAGCACGGTAAAGGCGCGATTGATCTCCACATCGGGGCGCTGGTCGATCACCAGATCGATGTTCTGGTCGAGCAGCGCTTGGCGCGAGTGGGCGACCAGCTCATGCACCACACAGAAGGGCCGTTTGGCTTGAGCCTCTCGCAAAGCCGCGATCAAGCCGCTGTTCCCCGCCCCGACGTTGTAAAGCGCGGTAAGACCTGCCTGACGAAGCGCCTCTCGCGTCTGCGCGCGGAGTACCTGTGCATCATCCTTGGTCATGATAGGATCGAGCACCTCGATCTGCGGAAAATCGGCCCGCAACACTTCGCGAAACCCGGTTAGGCGCTCTGCATGGTCGCGGGCGTCAAGCGAGCCTGCGAAGGTCAGGACCTCACCGCCCTGCCCGGCATGCGCCAGCCCCACCATCCGCGCGGCGGTGCGCCCTGCGGAGATATTGTCGATCCCGATATAAGCGGCGCGGGCAGCCTGCGGCAGGTCGGAGACGAGCCCCACAACTGCTACCCCTTTGGCCCGTAGTGCCGCCAATGGCGCTTCCAGCGTGGCGCTCTGCAAACCGACGATAGCAATGCCATCAAAATCATGCTCAAGCAGGTCCGAGATACTGTCCTGCAGCCCTTCGACCGCGAAGGCCGCGATCTCGATCACTTCGGCAGTCACCCGTTCGGTGGCCTGATGGTTGGCGGCGTGCTGAATGTGCTGGCGTATGCGGTCGAAAAAGGCGTTGGAACCACGCGGGATCAGGAAGGCGAGCCGGTAAATGCGCCCGCGCGACAGATTGGCCGCGGCGACATTGCGCACATATCCAAGCGCCGACACAGCTTCGCGCACCTTGGCGATGGACTTTTCGGCCACATTGCCGCGGTTGTTGATCACCCGGTCCGCGGTGGCATAGCTCACCCCGGCAGCACGTGCGACATCGCTCAGTGTCGGACTTGTCATGATCCCTCCCCCATCGCGCCAACCCTCCCAAGCAGCGCCGCTTGGACCTATCTATCTGCATATTTTGATATACGTCAATCATTTTTGATAGACGTATATCATTTTAGGTTGTGTGAGGGGGTGGTGATGATGGCATTTCGTCCGAAAGAGTTGACACCCGCGGCACAATTGGCCTGCGCCCACAGGCCGCGGCCCCGGAAAACGCAACCCGAGGGCGGATCTACTGGAGGCGCAAATCATCGGTCATCAACACGACCTTCCTAGCGCGTTCGGCAACGGGATCACGGGTCGATACGGCAGAGAGCGGCGCCTAGTGGTGCTGTTTGAAAGCGCGTGTCATGATCGCAGAGCAATCAACGAAAACGAAGAGCCTATACAGGACGTTGTATCGCACCAGTCTAAGACGGCGGCTTCGCGCTGAGGCAAAACCCCGGCGGCAGGTCCTGCGTCAGAGACGTTGCCTGTCAGACCCAGACTTGATCCGGGTCCGGCAGCGGAATCGCATCCAGCAGCCTGCGGGTATATTCCGCCTGTGGCGCGGCAAAGAGGTCTGCGGTTTGCGCCTGCTCCACGATCTCTCCTTGATAGAGCACGATGATCTGATCACAAAGCCGCCGGATCACCGACATATCATGGCTGATAAAGGCCAAGGTCAGCCCCAATTCGCGCACTAAGTCCTGCAAGAGGTTCAGCACCTGCGCTTGAGAGGACACATCAAGCCCTGAGACGATCTCATCCGCGAGGATAAATTCGGGCCTGAGCGCAATGGCGCGCGCGATGCCGACACGCTGCCGCTGCCCGCCTGAGAGTTCATGGGGATAGCGATTGGCGAAACTGCGCGGCAGCCCCACCATGTCCAGCGCCTTTGTCACCTTGGCGGGGATGCCGTCATGCCCCTGCACCCGCAGCGGACCGGCGATGATGCCCCCGACTTGCCGACGAGGGTTGAGCGAGGACATCGGGTCTTGGAAAATCATCTGCATCTGCGCGCGCATCGGGCGCAAAGCGTCCTCCTCCAAATGGGTAATGTCGCGCCCGTTGAAGGTGATGCTGCCGCCCGTCGGCTCCAACAGCCGCAGCATGGCGCGGCCCAATGTGGATTTGCCCGAACCCGAACCACCGACGATGCCAAGCACAGCACCTTTCGGCACGTCGAAACTGAGCCCGCGTAGGATTTCGATCCGCGGGGCTGCGCCGAACAGCGGTTTGCGGGTCATGTCTGGGAAAGACAGCCGCAGGTCTCTCACTTGATACATCAAAGGCCCGCCCTCCGGTCATGGTCCGTCACTTCGCGTTCCACCTGATCAATCACCGATTGCGGCACCGGGGTCAGCGACCCTTCGGGGTCTTTGTAACTGGGCGTCGCCGCCAAGAGTGCAGCCGAATAGGGATGTATCGGATGCATGAAAAACCGCCGCATCTGCGCCTCTTCCACGACCTTGCCTGCATAAAGCACGCTAAGCGTGTCACAGACCTTGGACACGACGCCAAGGTCGTGGGTCACGAACAAAAGCGCCGTCCCATGGCGCGTCTGCATGTCGGCTATCAATCGCAGGATCTGCTTTTGCACCGTCACATCCAAGGCCGTCGTAGGCTCATCTGCGATGATGAGCTTCGGCTCGGCGGCAAAGGCCGCAGCGATCAGGATGCGCTGGCGCATGCCGCCCGACAGCTCATGCGGGTAGCTGCGCATCACGCGGGCGGGGTCGGGGATCTGGACCTCTGCCAACAGCTCCAGCGCACGCGCCTCAGCATCGGCGCGGGACCAGCCGAGGATATCCACCAGCCGCCGGGTGATCTGCGGCCCGATGCGCCGGGCGGGGTTGAGTGCAGTCAGCGGGTCTTGGGGGATCAGCGCCGCCAATGCGCCGATACGGCGGCGACGTTCAGCCGGGCGCAGGGTTTGCAGATCGACCCCATCAAGCCAGATCTCGCCTCGCGTCACCGCCAGCGCGCGGGGCAAAGTGCCCAGCACGGCCTTGCCGATCATCGACTTGCCCGCGCCGCTTTCGCCCACCAGCCCATGAACCTGCCCTGCCGCAACGCTGAGCGAGACATTGCGCAAGATCGGCGCGCCGCTTTTGAGCGTGACGCAGAGGTTGCGGATTTCCAAAAAAGCACTCATCGCAGCACCGGATCAAAGCGGTCTTTCAACCCTTCGCCCAGTTGAGAGAAGCTGAGCACCGTCAGAAACAACGTGACCAGCGGAAACACCAGCACCCACCACGCCTGATGGACCGAGGTGCGCCCTTCAGAGATCATGCCCCCCCAAGTGGGGCTATCGGTCGAGATCGACAGGTTCACGAAGCTCAGGATCGCTTCAACGATCACGGCAATGCCCATCTCAAGCGTCAGCAGCGCAATGATTGTGGGCAGCACATTCGGCAGTATCTCGGTCAGCATCGTTCCCATCCGCTTGCGCCCCGCCACTTGGGCAGAGGCGACATAATCCATCGCGCCTTGGGTCATCGCTTCGGCCCGGATCACGCGGGCAAAGCGGGTCCAGTCGATCACCACGATGGCGATAATGATTGAGGTGCGGCCCGTGCCCAAGACCGCGATCAGCAGAATGGCGAAGAGCACCGGCGGGAAGGCCATCCAGATGTCGACAAAGCGGCTGATGATCCGATCCGGCCAGCCGCGATAATAGCCCGCGATGAGCCCCAGAGCCGTGCCGATCACACAGGTCAGCGTGCCTGCCACCAGCGCCACAATCAGCGCCAAACGCGCGCCGTGGATGATACGGCTCAGCACATCGCGGCCCAGGGAGTCCGACCCCAGCCAATAGCCCGGCTCGGCCCCTGCCTCCCAAAATGGCGGCAGGCGTGACGTGAAGAGATCCTGCGCCAGCGGATCCTGCGGGGCGATCCACGGTGCCAGCAAAGCGGCCATCACCAGCAGGATCAGCCACCCGCCCGACAGCCAAAGCCGCAGCCCGATGGGGCGTTTTACATCACCTCTCGCATCACGCATGGCGCAACCTCGGGTTCAGCACGACATAGAGCATGTCGACAGCTAGGTTCACGAGGGTGAAAATCAGCGCGAACAGGATCACGATCCCTTGGATCAACGGCAGGTCGCGGTTGATCACCGCGTCGATGGCCATATTGCCCAATCCTTCGTAGCTGAACAGCCGCTCGATGATGACTGTGCCGCCGATCAGAAAGGTAAACTGCACCCCCACCAAGGTCAGCGTCGGCAGGATCGCGTTGGGCAACGCGTCGCGGGTAATGACATGGTGTTCGCCATAGCCATGAGTGCGCGATAGGGTAACGTAATCAAGATGCATGGTTTCTTTCAGGCTTTGCTTGAGCAGCTGCGCGATGATTGCCGACAGCGGGATTGCCAGCGCCAGCGCGGGCATGAACATATGGCCGATCAGATCGCCCAACACGTCAAAACGCAGCCGCAGCAGGGCTTCGAAAAGGTAAAAGTTGGTGGTGAAATCAATGTCGAGCGCGGGGGATATGCGCCCCGAAATATGAAACACCGGCCAGAGCACGCCAAAGAGCAGGATCAACACCAGCCCCCAAAGGAAATCCGGGATCGACAGGGCCATGCCTGTTGAGACATCAATGGCACCCTCCTTGCGGGTATTGCGCCAGCGCGTGCCGGTCAGCGCCATGGTGCCGCCGATCACCACCGCAATCACCAAGGCGATAATGCTAAGCTCCAGCGTAGCAGGCAGACGGTTCAGCACCAAAGCACTGACCGGCTGGCGCAGCGAGATCGATGTGCCGAAATCACCCTGAACCACCCCGCCCAGCCAGATCGTGAACTGCTCAAAGATCGATCTATCAAACCCATATTGCGCCTGAAGCCGTGCAATATCCGCCTCTGTCGCCCCGGGCGGGAGCATCATGGCGATGGGGTTGCCCGGCACGACACGGATCACCACAAAGATGATCACGGCCACACCAAAGAGCGTGATGGCGATGCTCAGCAGCCGCATCAATATATTGCGCAATAGGGTCATTTTGCCTCTGAAAGGTTGGGGTGACGGGGCGACAAGCGCCGCCCCGTCAAAGCCAGCTGGCGTTAAGCGCGCGTCATCAGATGCGGCAGCAACGCGCCTGAACGGTGTGGCACCACATTGACGGCAGAAACGTGCAGGATCGGCTGGACATATTGCAGCAGCGGGATCACCTCCGCGTTCTCGGCGATGTGGCGGTCAACGGCCTTCCAGCCCTCGATGCGTTTGGCCTCGTCCTTCTCGCCCCAAAGCGGCAGGATCATGTTGAAGGTCTCTTCCCCATCCCAAACCGAATGCGGCGAGGGGCCGAACATGGCAAAACCGGTCGAGGTTGTTGGATCACCCACCGAGTTACCCCAGTTGTAAAAGGCCGCAGGCGCCAGCGTATCGGCGGCGCGCAACTCATAGTGTTTGGCGATCTCATAGACCTCGATCTCGGCTTCGATCCCGACCTTGCGCCAGAGCCCGACAATGGCTTGCACCATCTCGTAGTCCTTGGGTTTGAAGCCCTTGGTGGTCTGGATGGTGAACTTCACCGGGTTCTCGGTGCTAAAGCCCGATTCCGCCAACAGCGCCTTGGCCTTTTCAATGTCGTGGCCGACAGTGATGGTCTCATCATAGGCGGCGTAATCGGGGGTTTGCAGCGTGTCGATTGGCACCCCATAGCCCGACAAGAGCCGGTCGATAATCAGCTTCTTGTCGATCGCCAAAGCGGCAGCCATGCGCACATTGGGGTCGGTCATCGCTTCGATATCGTTAAGGAAGATCATGCCGATGTCAGAGATCGGTTCGGCCACGCCTTCTATGCCGTCCTTCGCTTTCAGGCGGTCGAACTCTTCATAGGGCACTTCGAGCGTGACATGAGCATTGCCTGATTCAATTTCCGCCACGCGGGAGGCCGCGTCGGTCACAAATTTGATTGTCACGGATTTGAACTCAGGTGCGCCGCCCCAGTAATTCTCGTTCGCTTTCAGCCGCACAAAAGCGTTGCGCTCAAACTTCTCGACCATATAGGGGCCGGTGCCAATGGGTGCGGCCTCAAACCCGTCTGCGCCGACTTCCTCGTAGTATTTCTTGGGCAGCACATAGCCGGTAAGAAATGACATCCACTTAAAGAACGTCGGCTCATATTCCTTCACATCCGCCGTGACACGGTTGCCCTCGGCGGTGATGTTCTCGACCTTGCCCCAGATGAATTGGATCGGGTTGCCCGTCTCGGCATTGGCGGCGCGTTCAAGCGACCATGCGACATCTTCAGCGGTGAAGGGATCACCGTTGTGCCATGTCACCCCGTCGCGGATCTCCAACCAAATTTTCGTTTGATCGTCGTTCCAACCGTAATCGGTGATCAAGCCTTGGCCGAAGGACAGGTCTGGGTTCTGCGGGATATAGAGATCGAAAACCGACTGGTAGAACCCTTGGATCGTCGGGTTCACCGCCGAAGGGCCAACGGTCGGATCCCAGCTGGGCAGGTTGACGTTGTAGGCGATGACCAATTCTTCGATTTCTTGGGCAAAGCTGGGCAGGCCGACGGTGGCAAAGGTTGCTGCCGCGGCGCTGGTCTTGAGTAGGCTACGTCTGGATAGTTTCATTGTCTTTCTCTCCCTGAGAAATGGTTATTTTGGTTTTTATTGTTATTTTCCGGCGAGTTTTCGGGCGAGCAAGGTGCCGGGCCCTGCCCCCGTGCCACCTCCGGGCCAAACAGCGGCGCCGGTGTGGTAAAGTCCTCTGATCGGCGTGCTGCCATCGGCAAAGCCGCGCGCGGGGCGGTTCATGAAATGTTGGTGCAGGTGATGGCTGCCGCAAACCTGATCGCCGCCGATAAGGTTGGGGTTATCGGCCTCCAGCATCGTGGGTGTCACCACATGGCGGTCGAGGATACGGGTACGGGTGCCCGGGGCGTAGCGCTCCAGCAGATCAAGCGCGCGCTCAGCCATCGGCGTGGCGGCGCTCTCCCAATCCCGCGCCGCGATTACGCCCTTAGCGTCCCCTTTGATCTGCCCCGGCACCATTCGCACCTGAAGCCAGAGCACATGCTTCCCCTCTGGCGCACGGCTGGGGTCAACCACCGTAGGCTGGCCGCAGACGATCACCGGCTCGTCCGGCAGCATCCCGGCTTTTGCCTGCGCATAGGTGCGCGCCATCTGGTCCATCGATGGGGCAAGATGCACATAAGCGAAGCGGTTCAACTCGGCGGCAGGCCAGTTCGGTAGGTCGTCCATCGCCAGATGGATCATCATCGTGCCGGGCGCGTGTTGGAAGGACTTCATCGCCTTATCATGCCGCGCGTCGCCGCTGCCTCCGGTCAGGCGCAGCAGAGCCGACGGCGCGACATTAGCGATCACCGCCTTGTCGGCCCCGATAAAGCACCCATCGGCAAGTGTGACCCCGGTCGCCCGGCCACCGGCCTCTTCGATGCCCGTTACCTCTGCGTTGCAGGTGACGCTGCCACCGCGCGCTTCGATCATCCGCACCATCGCGCGGGTCACTTTATCCGCGCCGCCTTGGCCCAACACCATGCCGAAGGCTTGCGCCGCCATCGCTTCGAGATAGGGGAAAAGCGCGCCGCCCGCGATGTCAGGGGCGAAATCAAGATGCATGCCCCACGCAGCGAAAGTGGCTTTTACCCGGTCATCCTCAAAGGTCTGATCTAACCAAGCCCGCGGCGACATCAGCAAAAATTGCGCGAGATCAAGGCTGCCGCCCGCCCCGCGTTTTCGGAATGTCGACCAGCCGAGTTTGGCCATTGACCCTGCCCGCATCGGGCTGCCAAGCAGGGCAAAAATCGTCTCAGCCTCAGCAGGAAAATCATCGCTCAGCCGGTCCCACGCCTCGGCGTCCACCGTGCTAAACCCGGCAATACGCGCCCGGTTCAACGCGCGGTCATTTGAAATTCCCAGCCAACGCCCGTTCGGAAACAGGCTCGCAAAAGGGTTCGCCGTGGGCGCAAAGCCCAGCCCATGGCGTGCAAGCTCTTCGCCGTGTTCCGTATGGAACGCAGACCCTGCAAAAAGCGACAGGTTCATCGCCGCCCAGTCATGGCGGAACCCCGGTTGCGTGTAGGCGCCCGACTTTACCGCACCCCCCGGTTCAGCCGCTTGCTCATAAACTGCCACACGCCAGCCCCGCGCCGCCAGATGGCAGGCACAAGCAAGGCTATTGTGCCCCGCGCCAATGATGACAGCGTCAACATTTGATGTCATTACCCTAGTCTCCCTGAGCAAGATAATTGCAAACGCATATTTTTTTGTCTAGCTTTGTTTCAAATATCTTGAACGTCATGAAACATTTGCGGAAGGATTGGGCATGGCCGATGTCGATCACATCATCATTGGGTCCGGCATCAACGCGCTGGTCGCGGCGGCCTTGCTCTGCCGCAAGGGCGACAGCGTGCTGGTGGTTGAGCGCGAAGACCGGATCGGTGGCTGTATGATGACCGAAGAGGTCACCCTGCCCGGCTTTCATCATGACGTCATGGCCGCGACCTTCGTTCTATTTCTGACGGGTCCCGCCTATGGGGCATTGGGCGAAGATCTCGCCAAACATGGGCTGGAATTCTGCCATAGCCCGCATCCTACCGCCGCCCTGCGCCCCAATGATCAAGCCCTGCGGCTGGAGATGGACCGCGCGGCGAATGTCGCGGCCTTCAACGCGCGCGCGGCGGGGGACGGGGATCAACACGCGGCGGATGTGGGCGCGATTGAGGCGGACGCGGATTTTCTTTTTGCGCTTTTGGGGCAGCCGCTCTGGTCGCGCCAGTCTGCATGGCTGTTGACAAAACAGGCATGGAAAAAAGGGCTTGGCCCGCTTAAAGCATGGTTCGGTGAGGCGTTGGAGCCGGGCCGTGCGTGGCTTGAGACGCGCTATGAAAGTGACGACGTTCAGGCGCTTTGGGCGCCCTGGGTTTTGCATGTCGGACTGACACCCGAGGCCAGTTATGGCGGGCAGATGAGCCGGGTCATCGCCTTCGCGCTGGAAGCCGCAGGCGCGCCTGTGGTCAAGGGCGGCGCGGGACAGATGGCGGTAGCGTTCGAGAAATTGATTGTAGCAAACGGCGGCGGAATCCGCACCGGCGTCGAAGCCAGCCGTATCCTTGTCGAGAACGGAGAGGCGCGCGGGATTGAGACGTCCTTAGGCGAGAGGATCAACGCCAAGAATGTCATCGCATCCGTCGCGCCGGGGCAGCTTTACGACGGCTTGTTAAAAGATCAACCGCGCCCCGAAAATCGCCGCAAATTCCGCCACGGGCGGGGTAATTTTCAACTGCACTATGCGCTGGATGGTGACCCCGATTGGGTTGCCAATGGGCTAGAGGATGTCGCTTTGATCCATCTGACCGACGGGATCGACGCCGTCTCGCGCGCCTGCAATGAGGCTGAGCGCGGGCTGCTTCCGGCGGTGCCTACAATCTGCGTCGGGCAACCGCATCGCCTTGATCCCAGCCGCTGTCCTGAAGGGAAAGCGGTGCTCTGGCTGCAAATCCCCGACGCGCCGCGCGCAATCAAGGGCGATGCCGCGGGAGAGATCGAAACCACCTCTGAGTGGACCGAGTCGATGCGGGAGGCCTTCGCCGACCGGATCGAAAGTATTTTGCGCAAAAGCATCCGCAACTTCGATGAAATAAAACTTGCCCGGCGCGCCTATTCGCCTGCCGATCTGGCCGCGATGAACGTCAATCTGGTGGGCGGTGACCCCTATGGCGGGGCCTGCACCTTGGATCAGTTCTTCCTCTGGCGGCCATTTGCGGAACAGAAGAACTACGCCACTCCGATTAAGGGGCTGCACCATATCGGTGCCTCGACCCACCCCGGCCCGGGTTTGGGCGGGGGTTCGGGGTTTAACTTGGCGAAAGGGATGGGCGCTTAGCCGCGCGCGCCCCAAGTGTCTGACAGGCGGTAACCGCCGGGCCACGGATCGTCGGGGTCAAGCATGTGCTGGTGAATGCCGGTAATCCATCCCCTCCCTGAGAGTTCGGGAAGGATGGCCGGATGATCGCCGACGCGGGTCTCGCCCAAGATCCGCCCAGTAAAGGTTGAGCCGATCAGCGAGACGGTGGTCAGGCTGTCCTCCAAACCCATCTCCCCCCGCGCGTGCAGCAGCGCCATCCGCGCGCAAAGCGCTGTGCCGGTGGGGGACCGATCCACCTTACCTGGTTGGATCGCCACCGCCGCCCCGGCGCGCAGGCCGGTCTCGTCACGGGTCACTGGTCCGGCGAAAAGGCAGAAAGAGAAATGCTGCCAATCGGGGTTATCGGGAAGCTCAAAGCGCATCGCGGCATTGGCGGCATTGGTGATCCGCACCCCGAGACGGGCAATATCATGGGCCTCATGCGCCTCGAGCGAGAACCCCATCGCAGCGGCATCAACGACGACGAAACTGTCTCCGCCATAGGCGGTATCCACGGTGAGCGTGCCCAGCCCTTCGACCTCCAGCGGAACATCAAGGCGGGCCGCGAAGCTTGGCAGGTTCTGCACAAAGATGCGCTCCGCCTTGCCATTGCGACATTCGGCGCGGACCTTCACCAGCCCTCCCGGCGCTTCGAGGGTCAGTTCGGTCACCGGCTCAGTCATCGGCAGGATACCTCCGTCAAGCAGGACGGTGGAAACGCAAATCGAGTTGGAGCCCGACATCGGGGGCGTGTCTTCCGGCTCCATAATGATGAAGGCCGCATCGGCGCGGGGGTCTTTCGGCGGCACCAGCAGGTTCACATGGCGAAACACCCCGCCACGCGGCTCGTTCAACACGAAGTTGCGCAGGGTCTCATCCCGCGCGATCCAGCGGCTTTGCTCCCAGAGTGTGTCGCCCGGAGGCGGGGTGACACCGCCCACGATCACGTCGCCAACCTCGCCCTCGGCATGGGCCGAGATCACATGAACGGTTTTGCTGCTACGCATTACTTGTCTCCTCTTCGGCCAGCCAAGTCGGTAAGGCCTCTCGCGCCTGCCCGGTCAGGGCGGCTTCTACACAATCGGCGATGCTGCCAAAACGCACCGCGCGGCCCGAGAGACCGGGGGCGTAATGGGCGTATTTGCCAGAGTTGGTCATCAGCACTTGGGCCGCGGGCGGAAAGACCGGCTCAGAGATCGAACACCAGCAGATGTCGGGCACGACCTGCACGCCCGCCGCTTCGAGCCGCGCCACCGTGCCGTCGCCCCGCGCTGCCGAGAGCGTGTCATGGCCGAGCGTTACGATAACCGCTGTATCGGGATGACGCTTGCGCCCTGCAAGGGCGGCGTCGAGCGCACGGCATTCCGCGTGGGAGAAATGCGGGCTGCCAAAGGCGATGAGATCGACCTTTGCAGGCCCGGCGTTGAACTGCCGCCAGACGCGGCGCAGATCGTTCGATGTTACGCGCACCGTCTCCGCCTCCGCAACAGGCGGCAGATCGGCCTCGGGCGTGATGCCGGCCACATGCAGCATCGGCGCGGCAGAGGTGGTGCCGAAGGCCGCGCAGAGCGCCTTGCGGTCATCTTCGTTCGGGGCGGCACTCTCCAACCCGCGCAGCAGTGGGATCCGGTCCGGGGCCGCCTGCCCCGCCAGCCAGCCCAGCATCGGCCAAATCGCCTCGTCATACTGCGCGGGCAGTTGCACATCGATCACCCGACGCGGTGCGCGGTGGGCATCAAGGTAGACCCCCGACAGCGGGGCGCGCCCGGTCAGCGCGATGCAAAGGTCGAGGAAATCAGGATGTTTCACCGTCCGCGCGCCGAGCACGCTATTGGCATAGATCACCGCGTTAGATTCCGACCACGCGATGAACTCGCCACGCTCGGGCGGGGCGGGCAGTTGGTAGGGCGCGCAGGTAAAACTGGGCCGCGCGCCCATGGTAACATAGGCGTCGGCCAGACGGCTGGCGGGCAGGCCAAAGTCCGGCGGCACGCCTTGGGCGCGCCAATTGCCGTGATCGACCGAGATCGCATTCATCGTTGTCGGCACACGTACCTGCGAGCCCATATCGGCCATGGTTTGCGCGAAAAGCAGGTTGGCGGGGCTCGCGTAGATGCAGCCGTCGATATGCACGCGCGTCACGTCGACCAGCCTCTCGGCCCCCTGCCCGCGCGCCATGGTGCAGGTGATCTCCATCGCCAATTGAACTGCCGGACCGTCGGCCCCATCAAGCATTGCCTGATCCTCAGCGGTAAGATGCAGATCGCGGGCGGGCCTGTCGGACAGGGGCAAGTCCCACGCATCGGTGCTGAGCATTTCTGGCGTGATCCGCGCGTTGCGCGCCTTGGCAAGCAGGTCGTAGTCCTTTGCGCCAAGCCGCAGCACCGCCAGCGGCTTGGCGAACATCTTCCCCGCGATCAAGGCACCCAAGGTCAGGATATCTTCGGCCTCGCGAAAGACCAATGCGGCGGGGGCATGACCGTTCATTGCCAGCTCCAGCAGGACGCCACTGCCGGTGCAGGAACCGCGGCTCGTGGGCATCAACACGATCTTGCCTGCCAGCGACTGCCCGCACAGCGGATGATGCGCGTCGATGACCTTGCCTGTGGCCGGATCGACGCCGCCCCAGAAACTCAACCCCTCGGTCGAGACGAGCACCGCGCCTTGGGCCTCGGCGGGAACGATAATCTGCGCCATGGGCAGCCCTTCCAAATCAGGTAACAACGAAACCGTGCGCGAAGGGGTCGCGCTCGTCGATGAAGATGGTGTTAAAGCCGGTGACCCGCGCCCAACCGGCGATGGAAGGGATGATCGCAGGCTTGCCCGCCACCTCCGCCGCCGCCTCGACACGGCCTTTGAACATCGACCCGATGATGGATTCATGCACGAAGTCGTCGCCCACACTCAGCTTCCCCTTGGCCGCGAGCTGCGCCATCCGCGCCGAGGTGCCTGTGCCGCAGGGCGAGCGGTCGATCGCCTTGTCACCGTAGAAAACCGCGTTGCGGGCGTGGGCCTCGGGCGCTTGGCCAGCACCGGTCCAGAGGATGTGGCTCAGCCCGTTGATCGCCGGGTGTTCGGGGTGGATGAATTCGTATTTCGCATTGAGTGCTTCGCGGAGTTTTGGGCTGAGGCCGACCAGCTCGGAAACCGAGAAATCCGCCATGTCGCGAAAATTATTCTGCGGCTCGACGATGGCGTAGAAATTGCCGCCATAGGCCACATCAACCACCACTTCGCCCAAGCCCTCGACCTCGGCCATCAGCCCTTCGGCGTGCAGGAAGGCTGGCACATTGGTCAGCCGTACTTCTTCGACGAAACGCCCCTCTTGGCGGTAGGTCACATCGACCCGCCCGGCGGGGGTCTCAAGGCGCAACTGTCCGGGAGTGGCGGGCGTGACCAGCCCGTTTTCAAGCGCGATGGTGACAGTGCCGATGGTCCCGTGACCGCACATGGGCAGGCAGCCTGAGGTCTCAATGAACAGCACCGCGATGTCGCAATCATCCCGCGTCGGCGGATAAAGGATCGCGCCCGACATCTGGTCATGCCCGCGCGGTTCGAACATCAGACCGGTGCGAATCCAGTCGTACTCCGCCAGAAAATGCGCGCGCTTTTCCAGCATGTTCGCGCCCTTGAGCAGCGGCGCGCCGCCGGTGACGAGCCGTACCGGATTGCCGCAGGTGTGGCCGTCGATACAAGGAAATGTGTGTTGCGTCATGTCAGCCTCTAAAAACGCGCGGGAGAGAAGGGGGCAAGGTCGATGCCGGGGTCTTGGCCGGTCATCAGGTCCGCGATGATGGCGGCGGTGCCCGCCGATTGGGTGAGACCCAGATGCCCGTGGCCGAAGGCGCACAAAACATCTGGCCGGTTCGGCAGCGCCCCGATGGCGGGCAGGCTGTCGGGCAGCGAGGGGCGAAAACCCATCCACTGCGTGCCGCCCGAGGTATCGAGCCCCGGCAGAAAACGTTTGGCCTTTTTCAGCATCGCATCGGCGCGGGCAAAGTTCGGCGGCAGGTCGAGCCCGCCGAGTTCCACCGCCCCGCCGACGCGCAGGCCGTTGCCGACTTTGCTGATGACAAAGCCATGGCCGCCGAAGGTGATCTGTCGTTTTAGATCAAATGCGCCTGCAGGCAGTGTCGTGTTATAACCGCGTTCGGTTTCCAGCGGGATTTTCACGCCAGCGGTCCGCGCCAGATGATGCGAATGCGCACCGGCGGCCAGCACCACGTTGCCCGGCATCATGCCAGCAGCGGTCTCGACCCCGCCCGCGACCAAACGCTCGGCGCGGGTGATGGTGATCTCACCGCCCCCTGCGCGGAAGCGGTCGGCCATCGCCAGCACATAGTCGCGCGGGTCAGAGATGGACTGCCATTCCGGGGTGAAGGTCGCATGGGTGAAGCTGGGCGCAAGACCGGGCTGATAGGCCGCGATCTCATCGCCCTTGAGATGGATGAAGGCGATCCCCGCCTCTTCGCGGGCCTGCCAGCCGGGGAGCGATGCGCGGAACTCGGCCTCGCTCTCATAGACCTGCATCTGCCCGTCGTGCCGCAGCATATGCGCCAGACCGCTCATCGCCAGATGCGGTTCAAGGGCGGCTTGCGAGAGCTTCATCAACGCCGTCTGCGCCACGGTCGAAGCCCGCACCTGCGCGGGCCAGCTCGCCTTCCAAAAGCGCCACATCCACGGGGCGATCCGCCCGGCATAGCGCGGCGGCACGGACAGCGGCCCTAAGGGATCCAACAGCCATTTCGGCGCTTGCCGGATCATCCGGGGCGAAGCCAGCGGCAGTATCTCGGTGAATGCAAAGGCACCCGCATTGCCCGCCGACGCACCCGCTGCCGGGCCTTCACGGTCGATCACCCGCACGGGCAGCCCGCGCGCTTGAAGCGCCAGCGCGATGGACAGGCCCACCACGCCCGCGCCGACGACCGTCACCGGGGTTTGGTTCATTACCGGACGCTCGACAGGAATTGGCGGGTTTCTTCTTGCTGCGGATCGCCAAAGATCTGATCCGGCGCGCCGATCTCGGCCATGACGCCCTTGTGAAAGAACGCCACCCGGTCCGACACATCGCGTGCGAAACTCATCTCATGGGTGACACAGATCATCGTCATCCCCTCATCTGCAAGCAATTTGAGCGTATCGAGCACCTCGCCCACCAATTGCGGGTCGAGCGCCGAGGTCACCTCGTCAAAGAGAATGTAATCGGGCGACATGGCCAATGCACGTGCAATCGCCATCCGCTGTTGCTGCCCGCCCGACAGGCGGCTGGGGTAGACGCCCAGCTTGTCGGCGAGACCGACGTGCGAAAGCTGTTGCACCGCGATTTCTTCGGCTTCCTTGCGGCCCATGCCCTTTACCTTGCGGGGGGCAAGTGTCACGTTTTCCAGCACCGTCAGATGCGGGAAGGCGTTGAACTGCTGGAACACGATGCCGATTTTACGGCGCAGCTTGTTCAAGTCAGTATCGCGGGCGTGGACTTCGGTGCCGTCGACCACGATGCGGCCCTTGTCGATCGGCTCCAACCCGTTGATGCAGGTCAAAAGCGTCGATTTGCCCGAACCTGAGCCGCCGATCACCGAGACGACCTCGCCCTTTTGCACGGTCAGGTCGATGCCCTTGAGCACCTGAAGCGCACCAAAGGATTTGTGGACGTTTTCAATCTCAATCATTTTCTTGCCACCTTTTTTCCAAGCGGCTGCCAAGCCGGGCAATGGGGAAACTGAGCGCGAAATAGATCGCGCCGGTCACGAGCAGGATGAACATCGGCTCTTGCAGGCGTGTCACCAGAATTTGCGAGGCGCGCAGCAATTCGATGATGCCGAGCCACATCACCAGCGCGCTGTCTTTCATCACGCCAAGCGTGAGGCCGATCCAACTGGGCAGACCAACCCGCAGCGCCATGGGAAAGACGATCTGCGTGAGGTCTTGGCCCCAAGTCATTCCGAGCGAGCGCGCCGCACGGCGGGTGACCGAAGGCACCGCCTCAATCGCGCCGCGCACGATCTCAGTGCAATAGGCCGAGGTATAAAGCGCCAGCACGATGCAAGAGGTCACAAAGGGTGAAATCCCCCAGCCCGCGATGGCCTGAAAGGCGTTGGCAAGGATCAACTGGATCAGCAGCGGGACCGAGCGGAAGATATCCAGCACAAAGGTCAGCGGCAGCGCAGCCCAAGGGCTGATCTGGCTGCGCAGCACACCGAAAAAGAGCCCCAGCAGCGTGCCGCCCACCACCGCGAAGGCGGTGACCGAAAGCGTCACCCCCGCGCCTTTGAGCATGAACAACAGGTCGTTGAAGGTCAGAGCCGTATCAAACATCTATTCTCTTCCTTCAGTAGCGAAACAGGCGGGCGGCCAGAAGCCGTGCGCCGAGCATCACGGCTTTGGCGATCACGTAGTAGATCACCGCCGCCAATGCGAAGAATTCAAAGGTTCGGAAGCTGCGCGCGTTGAGGTCTTGCGTCACCCCGGCGAGGTCCGAATTCAGCCCCACCGTGACCCCCAGTGAGGTCATCAGGATCGCCCAGATCATCTGGTTCGTGGTCGGCAGGAAGGAGATGCGGAACATCTGCGGCAGGATAATCAGGCGAAACGCTTTGGCCTGCCCCATGCCCAGTGACCGCCCGGCGCGTAGCTGCGTGTCCGGAATGGCGCGCATCGCGCCGCGGAACGTCTCGCAGAGGTAGCCCGCGTTGTTGAACGCGATCCCGGCCAGAAGTGCGGCATAGGGGCTGAGGTAAATCCCGAAAGACCCAAGCCCGAAATGCGCCATGTAAATCTGGAAAAGCGCGGGCGTGTTACGTGCCACTTCGACCCATGCGGTCGCAGGCGCCCGCAGCCAGCGCGACTTGGCATCGCGGCCTACGGCCAGCAGCACGGCAATGGTCACGCCGATCAACATCGACAGGATTGATATCTGTAGCGTAACCAACGCGCCTTCCAGCATCTCTGGAAAAGCGCGAAAGGCCTGTCGCCATTGAAAGGTGTAGTTGCCCATCTCTTGCTCCGATCAGCGGTTATCGGCAGTGGGGGCCGCAGACTGCGGCCCCCGCATCCATCAGCGATAGGCTTTGGCGATGGTCAGGTCGGGCGCGTCGCCGCCGACCCATTTGTCAAAGAGTTCCTGATAGCGGCCCGAACGGACCTGCTGGTTCACAAACAGATCGAGATAGTTCAGCAGGCCGTATTCCTGACGCAGGCCGATCAGACCGACATAGTCCACGTCAAAGGGCGCATCGCCCGCGATGGTCAGACCTTCGAATTTGCCGCCGTTAACGATGGAGGAGGCCACGGTGGAGGTCACGACCGTCGCATCAATCTGGCCTTGGGACAGCGACAGGAACACATCGGCTTGGCTCTGATAGGAGCGGAAGCTGCCCTCGTCCCATGCGTCGACCTGCTCTTCGAGCGCGATGGCCTCAAACGTGCCCGCGACGGAGCCGACGGTTTTGCCCTTGAGGCTTTCAAAGCTGTCCACGCCCGCGCCTTCGCGCGTCAGCACAACGTTGGTGAAGGCGAAGTACGGGACCGAGAAGCCAACGGTCTTAGCCCGCTCCAGCGTGTCGGAGGTGGAGGCAACGCCCACATCCGCGCGGCCCGAAACGAGGGCGGGGATACGGTCAGGGAAGGGCGTCTCAACGATCTCGGCTTCGACACCCAAAGCGGCGGCCAGATCGTTGCAGTAGTCCACGTCAAAGCCGACCGGCGTGTTGCTGTCATCGCGCGAGCCCATGGGTGGGAAGTCCAGCACCACGGCGCAGCGCAGCGTGCCCGAAGAAATGATGTCGTCCAGTTTGTCGGCCTGAGCGGCGGTGCCGATCACGGTCGCAGCCACGAGGCTTCCGGCGAGTTGCGTGAATTTCATAGATATCTCCCTCTTGGGTTGGTCGCCCCCGACTCTCTCTGGGCGGGGTACGGGGTGGTATGAAGGAACTATGTCCTCATTAAAAATACAATATGTATTTTTAACTTTTATCGGTATGTCGACATATTTTTGAACTATTGAGACGCTATCGTCGTTGTTTGGGGATGGGATAGAGCCGCAGCCGCTCCCTTTTCAGGCTGAAATGAGAAAGCCAGACACACGGCCCGGCTTTCTCGGTCTGGTGTCACTCCGCCGTGTCTTCGGGCAGAAGCGCCTCCGGCAGGTTCTGATAGGAAACAGGCCGCAGGAAACGCCGGATCGACAGGGTACCTACGCTGGTCGCGCCAAAGTTGGTGCTGGCCGGGTATGGTCCGCCGTGCACCATGGAATCCACCACTTCGACCCCCGTGGGGAAGCCGTTTGCCAACAGACGCCCGGCTTTGCGTTCCAGCACAGGCATCAGTGCTCGCGCGGCCTCAACATCCGCGTCGTCCATATGGAGGGTAATGGTCAACTGCCCGTCCAACTCAACCGCCAGCGCGCGCATCTCTTCCAGCGAAGAAACCCGCACCACCAATCCAAGTGGGCCAAAGACTTCTTCATGCAGTGCTGGATTGGCTTTAAACTCTGCGCCTGTGGTCTCAAACAGTGCCGGGGCGGCCTTGCGGCCTGAACTGTCGGCCAGATGCACTTGACGCAGGCTTGGCTCGGCCTTGAATTTATCGCGACCAGAGCAATAAGCCTGCGCGATGCCGTCGGTCAGCATGACTTGTTCGGCCACGTCTTTTAGCGCGGTCGCCGCACTCTCTACGAACCTATCAGCTTCTGCCCCGTCAATCACGACCGCGATGCCCGGATTGGTGCAGAACTGCCCTGCGCCCATGGTCAGGGACGCGGCCCAGCCTTTGCCCAGATCCTCGGCCCGTGCGTCCATCGCGGCGGGCAGCATGAACATCGGGTTGACCGAGCCCAACTCCCCAAAGAACGGGATCGGCTCTGGCCGTGCGGCGCAAAGATCAAACAGCGCCCGGCCCCCGGCGAGAGAGCCGGTAAAGCCCACGGCTTTGATCAGCGGATGCTGCACGACGGCCTGACCAACCGCGCGGTCTCCGCCTTGGATCAGGGAGAAGACCCCGCGCGGCATGCCGCAGCTTTCGATCGCCGCATGGATCGCTTCGGCAACAATCTCACCCGTGCCGGGATGGGCGGAATGCCCTTTGACCACGACCGGACAGCCTGCCGCCAGCGCCGCCGCCGTGTCACCACCCGCAACCGAGAATGCCAGCGGAAAGTTCGACGCGCCAAAGACGGCGACAGGGCCGATAGGGCGTTGTAGCATGGTGATAGCGGGACGTGGTGCGGGCTGACGCTCAGGCATCGCCGCATCAAACCGGCGGTCGAGATACTCACCCTTTTCGATATGCGAGGCGAAGAGGCGCAACTGGCCTACCGTCCGGCCCCGCTCCCCTTCAAGGCGCGCTTCGGGCAGGCCGCTTTCTTGGCTGCCGATCTCGGTGATCTCAGCCCCGCGTGCGTCGATCTCATCGGCGATGGCGTTCAGAAATTTCGCGCGGGTCGCCCGGCTGGAATAGCCATAGTCCCAGAACGCGGCTTCGGCGGCTTGGCAGGCTTGGTCGACCAGCTCCACCGTGCCGACCGAGAATTCATGTGCGCTTCCATGCGCGGGACTGGAGCTAAAACGCGCGTCGGTGGCGATCCACTCGCCAGCGATCAGGTGTTTGCCATGGGGGGTAAAGGCCATCGTCTTATCCTTTCATGCGGGCCGCGGCCCGGTGTCAGCTTGCGTCTTTCCGTCACTGCATACATGATGTATGCATGATTGCAACCCATGCTGCACGAGGCTCCAAATGACCGATACCACCCTGTCCCACGACGAACTCAATGAAATCGTCATTCGGATTTTCGAAGGTGCGGGCCTTTCCCCGCTCAACGCGTCAGCCTTGGCGCGGGTGATCGTGGCGGGCGAAGGCGACGCTTGCAAATCGCACGGCATCTATCGGATCGAAGGCTGCCTGCGCACGATCAAAGCGGGCAAAGTCACACCCGACGCCGTGCCGCAGGTGAGCCATGACGAAAGCGCCATCGTACGCGTGAACGCGGGCGGCGGATTCTCCAACGCTGCGTTTGACGCAGGCGCGCCGTTGCTGGCCGAACGCTGTCGCGCCACCGGGATCGCCGCGATGGTGATCAACGACTGCACCCATTTCGCCGCCCTTTGGCCTGAGATCGAGGCGCTGACGGATATGGGCCTCGTTGCCATGGCCATGTGCCCCAGCTATGCCAGCGTTGCCCCTGCGGGCGGCACCGATCCGCTGATGGGGACCAATCCCTTCGCCTTTGGCTGGCCCCGCGCGGGGGGCGACCCTTACGTCTTTGACTTTGCCACCAGCGTCGCCGCGCGGGGTGAGATCGAACTGCACCGCCGCGCGGGCACCCCCCTGCCCGAAGGCTGGGCCATTGCGCCCGACGGCGGCCCGACCACCGACCCGGAGGCCGCCCTCGCCGGGGCCATGCTGCCCTTCGGCGGGCATAAAGGCTCGGCCATCTCGACGATGATCGAACTGCTCGCCGGGGTGATGATCGGCGATCTGACCAGCCCGGAAGCGCGCGATGACTTGGGCTCTCTCACCCTCGCGCCTGCGCATGGCGAATTGATCATTGCCTTTGATCCGGTGAAGTTTGCCGCCGGTCGTCCCGGCGATCCCCTTGCCCGGGCCGAAACGCTCTTTGCCGCGATCGTGGGACAAGGCGCGCGCCTGCCCTCGCAGCGTCGCTTCAAGGCGCGGGCCGAAACAAACGCCAAGGGCATTCCGTTGACGGAAGCAGAAATGGACAGTCTTGAGCGCCTGCTGGCCGAAGGACTGGACGCTGTCTAACCAAACTGCCCGTACCAGCCCCGCTTCGCGCGGGGCTGAAGTCTAGCCGCTCTCCTTCAAAAGAGAGCAAAAGGAACACTAGCGTTCCGGTGCAAAATTCATGCTATGGAAATTTACCGGGCCTCCTTCGACCAAGAGATTCGCCGCCCCAAACGCGCGCTCCGAAGCAGGCTCATTTCCGAAGGACCGAAGGAATGCTTGCACTACACACGATGCCGGCTGCATTCAGCAAAAGCGAATGCGATGCCATCATCAAACGGATCTCTGACGTGCCAACAGATGACGCGCTGTTGGTGGGCCGCAACCGGGATCACAATCTGCGCAAATCCCAACTTGTCTGGACCGACGAGGTGGAAGGCACGGAATGGGTGATGGATCGGATGATCGATCTGGTGCGCAGCGCCAACCGTAAGCATTTTGAATTCGACCTGACTGAGTTTGCCGAAAGCCCGCAAGTCGCGATCTACAAGGCCTCGGACAGCGGGCATTTCGTCTGGCATTCCGACATCGGCAGCGGGCCCGCGGCGGGCAAACGCAAGCTGACCCTCGTGCTTCAACTCAGCGAAAGCGACGCCTATGAGGGCGGGGATCTGGAAGTGATGCCAGGGGCGCATACGCTGACGGCCAACCGCGAACAGGGCTGTGTGAGCATCTTCCCCAGTTTCACGCTGCATCAGGTCACTCCGGTTACCCGGGGTACCCGTTATTCGATGACCGTCTGGGCGCACGGACCTGCGTTCAGGTAATAGCGGGCGCCGGGCAAGTCTATCACGCGCCGGCCTGCGCTTTATGCACCGCCGAAAGCGAAGCTGAATGCCGCAATAGAGTGGCGATCTTAGGCGAAATTTTGGGCAACTGGCAAAGAACGCAGGGCAAATCGGCGGTTTCCCGCGCTGCTGTGCAGCAATTTGCTGAAAATCTCAGATTCAAGTTTTCAGCGGTGCCGAAACGATTAAGTAGGGGGCAAAATTGCACACTCTTAACGTGTCTCTTGGAGTATAATATTGTCGATTTCCAGCACTACTCGACCGAAAGAATTGAAGACCGATGGCTTGGAGAGACGTCAATTCCTGACCCTCTCAGCTGCGTCCTTTGCCGCGGCGCTGATGCCCCTGCGCAGTCACGCACAAGAAGTAGCGACGGCGTCCTTCACTTTCGATAATCTTGTCAACGAGATGCGGGAATTGGCGCAATCGTCCTACGCGGCCCCGGAGCCCGTCGAAGGTTTTTTGGCAGAGCTTGATTACGACGCCTACCAGCGGATCCGCTTCCGCCCCGAGCAGGCGCGTTGGCAGGAAAAGGGCGTTGCCTTTAGGTTGCATGCTTTCCATCCCGGCTGGCTCTTCAAAGAAGCCGTAAAGATCAATGAAGTCAAAGGCGACGCGGTCGAACCCATGGGGTTTACCACGGCGGATTTTGAGTATGATGATGACAGTTTGGCCAGTTCGATCCCGCCCAATGCCGGGATGCCGGGCGTTGCCGGTTTTCGGCTGCACACCCCGCTTAACCGCGCCGACATTTTCGATGAGCTGATCGTCTTCCAAGGGGCCAGCTACTTCCGCGCCTTGGGAAAAGACACGCTCTATGGGTTGAGCGCGCGCGGGCTTGCTGTGAATACCGGTCTCTCTGAAGGTGAGGAATTCCCCCGTTTCAGCGAGGTCTGGCTGCGCCGACCCGCGCCGGGCGATGCCACCGTGATGATCTATGCTGCGTTGGATAGCCCGTCGGTTACCGGCGCTTATCAATTTGCCATCACACCGGGAGAGACGACTTCAGTCGAAGTCACCATGCGTCTTTTCCTGCGCAAGGACATCAAACAGCTTGGCATTGCGCCGCTCACGTCGATGTTTTTGCACAATGGCGCGGACAAAGGCGCCTTTGACGATTTTCGCCCCTCAGTTCACGACAGCGAAGCCTTGGTGCTGAATGCAGGCAAGGATGCAACCCTGTGCCGACCGCTCAATAATCCGCCGCGCCTTGCGAGTTCCTATTTCGGGGCTGAGAGTCCGCGCTCTTTTGGACTGGTGCAGCGCAACCGGGATTTTGAACATTACCTCGATGCGCAGGCCCATTACGAGCGCCGACCGTCGCTGATGATTGAGCCTATGGACGACTGGGGCAAAGGCACGGTCCGGCTGGTCGAAATCCCCTCCGATCTCGAAGGCAACGATAATATCGTCGCCTATTGGATCCCTGAGGGAGAGACCCGCGCCGGGGATGAACTGGCCTATAATTACCGCATGCACTGGGGGATGAACCCACCGGGCGCAACACCGCAAACCCTTGGCCGCGTGGTCCGGCTGCGCTCGGGTCATGGCGGGGTTGCGGGTGTTGAGGCAGATACCGAAACGCGCAAATTCGTCATCGACTTCGCCGGGGGTCAGCTTAGCGATATGCCGGGCGATGCCAAGCTGGAGCCAATCGCAAGCGCGCAGAACGGTGAAATCGTTGAGGCGATCCTGAGCCGCGTGGATGGCAGAGATGAATGGCGGCTGGTGCTGGAACTGCGTGCAGAGCCGGACGCCATCGTCGAGATCAAAGCCGTTCTCTCGGGATATGACCGCAATCTTACAGAGACATGGGTGTACCAATGGATCAACGCGTAAGCTTTAACGAGGGGGAGACCCCCTATTCGGCAATGACGACAGAGGTTGAGAACTGGATGCCCCCTGTCGCCCCGCTTGCAATGCCCCGGCAAACCTTGGAACGCCGCGCCCATCGGGCTGGGCTGGCCGAATTGACCCGGGCCCTCTTGCTGCGCCGCAAGGCCTGAGTTCAATGACCCTTCAGCAAAGGCAGCTTGCGGCGGATAGCCCGACCCGCTTCGCGCGGGCGCTTGCCCTGGGCATTTCGCTTGGATGTGCCGCCATCGCTTCGACGCTACTGGCGGAGGCTGCCGCGCGGGATGGGTTCAGCGGTTGGGACGGCATCCGCGCCGTTCTTGTCTTTGCCACGACCGCTTGGCTGGCATGGGGTGCATCGCTGGCGCTGATCGGGCTGTTCGGAGGCAGATCAAATCCCCGCCGGCCCGCGCTGCAGGCCCCGCAACCCCGTACCGTGATCGCGGTGCCCATTTGTAACGAGGACCCGCTGACAACTTTTGCCCGTATCGCGGCAATCGACCGCTCAGTCACGCGAGCCGGTGTCAGGGCGGATTTCGTCGTTCTATCTGACACACGCGATGAGGGTTTGGCAGGCAAAGAGCAGTTCGCCTTTGCACGCTTGCTGCGCGAGACAGACGGCACGGGGCGCATATTCTACCGCAGACGGCGCGATAACGCGGGCCGTAAGGCGGGCAATATCGAAGAGTTCATTCGCACATCCGGCGGCGCCTATGAGCTTGCGGTGATCCTAGACGCAGACAGTCTGATGGAGGGGGACACGATCCGCGCCATGATCGCCCGTATGCAGGCCGACCCGCAATTGGGGCTGTTGCAAACCCTCCCCAAGATCATCGGCGCGCGGTCCTTCTTTGGCCGCGCCTTGCAGTTCGCCTCGTGGTTTCACGGGCCGATTTTCACCCGTGGTCTTGCCCGCATGCAAGGACCGACCGGCCCTTTCTGGGGCCATAACGCGATCATTCGGGTCAGCGCTTTTGCGCAAAGCTGCGGCCTGCCAGAGCTTTCCGGCCCGCCCCCCTTGGGCGGCCATATCCTGAGCCATGACTATGTTGAGGCGGCGCTGCTTGCCCGCGCGGGTTGGAAGGTCGAAGTGGATGAGACCTTGGGCGGATCCTACGAAGAAGGCCCGGAGAACGTCCTTTCCTTTGCCCGTCGCGAGCGGCGCTGGTGCCAGGGCAACCTGCAACATGCCCGGCTGATCTTTGCCCCCGGACTAGCAGGGTGGAGCCGATTTGTCTTTCTGCAAAACGTCACCGCCTATGTCGTTTCGCTCCTCTGGGCGGCGTTCTTGATTACCTCGGCCATCAGCACCCTCTACGCGCCACCGCCGCAGTATTTCCCCGGGCCCTATCAACTTTTTCCGGTTTTTCCCGACACCAGCACGCGCGAAATCACGCTGCTGGCTCTGGGCGTTCTGGGTCTGCTGGTTGTGCCCAAGATGCTGATCCTGACGCATGCAATCCTGACCGACCGCGCGCGCGACTTTGGCCGGGCTCTGCGGATGGCACTTTCGGTTCTGACCGAGATCATCCTGACCACACTTCTCGCCCCGCTGATGCTGCTCTATCACAGCCGTGCGGTGCTGCAGGTTCTGTCAGGCCAGGACGGCGGATGGCCGGCTAATCAGCGCAACGAAGGCCAGTTGAGCCTGCAAGACGGCTGGGCGGCGGGCCGCTGGATCGTATTCATTGGGGTTGCGATCATCGCGGCGGTTCAATGGGTGGCGCCCGATCTGACGATCTGGCTGCTTCCGGTGGCTGTCCCGATGCTTTTTGCACCCTTTCTTATCACATGGACATCACGCCCGCTTAGCCCCGTTCTTTTCACGGTTCCAGAGGATGCAGGGCCGCTTGATGTGGTCGCGGAATACGACAGAATTTGCGATGTCTGGCGTCTGACTTGGAACGACGAACACCTAATGCCCAATCCCAATTCGGCGGACCTGACCCATGCCACAGCTTAACGCCGGTCTATCACCTGCAACGGCCTCCGCGCGGGCCGCACCGTTGGGCAAAGCGCCCCGCGACCCGCGCATCGATGTGTTCCGCGGATTGGCACTAGTGATGATTTTTATCAATCATGTGCCGGGCAATCCTTACGAATATTTAACTATCCGAAACCTAGGCTTTGCCGACGCGGCAGAGGCGTTTTTTCTGATGTCCGGAATCGCGGCGGGATTGGCCTATACGCCCCGATTCATCGAGAGAGACCGCGTGACCTACGGCCTGTGGCGCGCGGTCGCGCCATTGTGGAAACGGGCGTGGTCCCTCTATGTGGTGCAGATCGTGCTTTCGGCGGTGGCCTTGGGCATCTTCGCCACTGCCTTTCAGATCATCACGGAGGCTGAGTTTCTGACCAAGATCAACATGCGGCAGGTGTTCCAAAACCCGACCCAGGCCTTGATCGGCATCCCTCTTCTGACCCATCAGTTCGGCTATGTGAATATTTTGCCCGCTTATTCGGTCTTGCTGATCTGCGCACCGGCGGCGATCATGCTGGGGCTGCGTTGGCCGTGGCTGCTCTTTGCGTTGTCGCTCACCCTTTGGCTGCTGACCGGTGTCTTTCGCCTGAACCTGCCGAACTACCCCAACCCCGGCGGTTGGTTTTTCAACCCCTTCGCCTGGCAGGCAATCTTTGTTTTCGGTCTGCTGGTTGGTCTCAGCCAACGCCAAGGCTACCGCTTTTTCCCCGCGTCCAGAGCGCTGTTTTGGCTGTCAGTCGCGGTACTGCTGGGAATTCTTGCATGGAAATATGTGCCGGGGCTGGGCAAATTCCTGAACCTGCAAATGCATCACCTGAGAGAGGCCGGAGTGCCGTTCAACCTCACCTCGCATGACAAAACCTATCTCTCCGCGCCGCGGTTCGTCCATATTCTGGCATTGGGGTATTTTCTGTCGCAGTTGCCGAGTGTGACCCGCTTCGCCGCGCATCGGGTGGCAAGCCCGTTTCAGCTGATCGGGCGGCATGGGCTGCTGATTTTTGCCAGTGGTACGGTGCTGGCGCTGATCTGCCAGACTGCGATGCTGGCGCAGCCCAAGGCTGTTTGGATGGTCTGGGTTCTGCCTGCCTTAGGGACGGCCGCGCTCTTTGCCATCGCCCTTCTGGCCGAGACGTCGCGCCGGGTACTCTCCGCACCCACAACGCCGTTAGAGCGCCAGCCTGTGATCAGCGGCAGCGGTTTCGAGAAGACATCCATTGTCGAGGCGCGACCATAGATCAAAGGGCGTCGCTAGTCGCGGCGCCCCCATTTCTTCCAAGCCAGCCACGCAACACCCAAACCGCCTGCAATAAGCGCCATATGGCGCGGGCGGATGCCACGCCCGGTCGAGGTCACCTCCCCCGGATGATAACGCGGATCAAGCAGACGGGTGTTGGCGAGAAACCCGCCAATCACGGTTTCGCTGCCCCGGAAAACGGCGCGCAGACCACGCCCCTCTTTGCCGTTCAAGGTCTCAATCGTGCCGATCATGGACCCTTTCTGGGCGATCACCTCGGCCACACGCTCAGGTGTTTGACCAAGATGCTCAGCGATCAGACGGGTTCTGAAACCTTCGATAACCTGCGATGGCTGTTCAATCGCCACGTCGCATTCCGTATCAAACCCCATGGAGCGATTGTTGAGATTGCTTGACCCCAGCCGCAACAGATGGTCGTCGATGATCATGATTTTCGCGTGAACGTAGATCGGGTCACCCTCCTTGGTGACCGGGAAATAGATACGGAAGCGGTTTTGATGGTCCGCGCGCTTTAGCTCTTCGACCAGACGCTCCCGCAGCACATGCATGGCGTCATCTTCCAACTGCGATTCCGCATCGCGCGGGTTGATAATTACAATCTCTGGCCCGTCCGTTTCAGCCAGCCGCGCCTTCAGCGCCTCGCAAATTGTCTCTGCCGCAAGATACTGAGATTCAATGTAGATATAGCGGCGCGCTGATTTGATCCCCGCGAGGTAAAGCTGTTCGATCTCATTGATAAGGGGTTCTTCATCAAAGGGCGGCTCGGTCCGCGCGATTGCCACATCGACACCTTCAGCATCCACTGGCAGCCTGTCGGGCCATTCGGACATCAGCGCGCCCTCAGGCCGTTCAATCTCATCGCCCGTGGCCCGCAACCAACGGCGGCGAGAGAGTTCGCCCAAGGCCGCAGCGGCAGGACCGGAAAGTGCCGAAGTCGCGTCATGCCATGGATCAGAAGGGGTACCGTCCTTGCGGACCCGGCGTGGGTCTTCCGGCAGGTGATCCGGCGTGTCCCAGCGATCCTCGGTCGCGTCGATCCCCCCGCAAAATGCCAGCGCATCATCGGCGACGACAATCTTTTGGTGGTGGCAGGCGCCAAAGGGATGGTGTCCGTCCAAGGCAAAATGAATGCGATCCCCACCAAAAAGGCTCAGCGCCAGCGATGGCACCAAACGCCCCGGCGCGGCCAGCACGGCCCCGTTCCATTTCAGCAGATAAACGCTGAGTTCAGGCGTCCGCTCAACCACTGCTTCGACAAAGGCACCAAGCTGATTGGGGTAGCCGTCCGGCGCATTGCCGTCTTCGTCGCTCTCGCCCGGCAGCATTTCGAGCTCAAAGTCAAAATCCCAGCCGATCAGCATCAACTGCTGTCGCGCCCCGAGGAAAATTTCGCGCAAAACCCGGAAGTAATCCGCCGCATCCACAATCAGACCAAAACGGTCAGCCCGCGCGACGCGCCATGTCGTGCTATCATTGAAAAGGCTCTGGCTGTTTGCCCCATCAGTCGGAAGCCCTTGGTCCGCCTGTGCCAAACTCAAATCGCCGCGCACGCTCATGTCCCTTCCGCTTCGGTTCTACATGGCTAAACGCCCACCACGGGGGGAAGTTGCATGGGCGGAGAAAAATCGCTCCACGCCCCTAGATCGTCTGCGCCTCGGACATTTCGCGTTGCAGGCGCGCTTCCTCTGCCGCCTTGGGCGTGGTGAAACGGGCCAGCAGGAAATAGGCGACCGGCGTGAGATAGAGGGTTGAGAGCGTGGCCATCCCCAAACCGCCGACGATCACCCAGCCAAGCGCCTCGCGCGCCTCGGCCCCCGCGCCCGAGGACAGGATTAACGGCACACCCCCCAGCACGGTCGAGGTCATGGTCATCATCACCGGACGCAGGCGGATCGTGGAGGCACCAAAGATCGCCTCGTGAATATCCGCCCCTTGATCGCGTAGTTGGTTGGCAAACTCGACGATCAAAATACCATTCTTAGCCATGATCCCGATCAGCATCACCAGACCGATCTGGCTATAGACGTTCAGGCTTTGCCCCGTCATCAGCAGCGCGAAGATGGCGCAGGCAAGGCCCAAAGGCACCGTGGCCATGACGACGATGGCAGAGACGAAGCTCTCAAACTGCGCAGCAAGGACGAGGAAAACCACGAGGATCGCGAAGCCGAAAGTCACGAAAAGCCCCGCGCTCGTCTGATCCAATGCAGCGGCTTCGGCCAAGGGCACGATCAGGTTCTCATCACCCAGCATTTCTTCGCCGACCTCCCGGACCTGCAGCAGCGCGTCCCCCAGCGACAGGCCCGGCGTCAGCCCGGCGGAAATCTCGACCGAGCGGTTCTGGCCCTCCCGGTCCAACTCAGGGGCGACGGCGCGTTCTTCGAGGGTGACAAAACTGGCCATTGAGATCATCTGACCGGTGCCCGATTGGACAAAGACGTTCTCAAGGTCGCGCGGGTCGTTCACCGGGTCCGAGGTCGACAGCATCTGCACTCCATAGCTGGTATCGTCGATAAAGACCGACGCCACCTCACGCCCATCGAGCATGGCCTGCAAGGCTTGGCCCAGCCCGGTGATATCGACGCCCAGATCTGCCGCCAGCGTCCGGTCGATCTGGACGAAAAGTTGCGGTTGCGTACGTTCATATTCCAGCCGGACTTGGCCCATCGCAGGGTCGGTGCTCAGCCGGTCCACCATGGCCTGCGCAACTTCGGAAAGCTGCTCATAGTTGTTGCCGGTGATCGCGAAAGACAGCCCCCGCCCTGCGCCGCGAATGCCAAGGGAGTTGGGCTGGATTGCAAAGGCCCGCACGCCGACTATGCCCCGCAGCTTGCCGTTGATCTCACCCACGATCTCATCTTGGCTCCGCGCACGGTCCGCCCATCCGGCAAGGGTGAAGACCATGAAGCCGCGATTATCCGCGCCAAACCCGGTGATGGAGAAGATGTTCGTCACCTCCCCCGCCTCTTGCAGCGGGGTGATCAGATCTTCGATCTCACGCATCTTGCCTTGGGTGTAATCGAGCGAGACGCCCTGCGGGGCCGAGACGCTGAGCAAGGCCACGGCGCGATCCTCGCGCGGGGTCAGTTCTTGGCGGATGTCGCCTGAGACCAGCACCGCCGTCAGCGCCACGAAGGCGGCGATGAGCACCACGACATAGGGCATCGCCAGCGCCCATTTAAGCGTCGCGGCATAGAGCCGGAAAAGCCCGTTTCCAAGCGCGACCACCGGACCGCGCGGGTTGTCCGGCGCCGCTTTGGTGAGCAAGCGGCTGGCCAGCACCGGGCAAAGGCTAAGCGCCACGACCGAAGACAGCATCACCGCGATGGCGAGGGTGAAACCGAACTCCCGAAACAACCCGCCCGCCTGACCCGGCAGGAATGACAGTGGGATAAAGACCGCGGCCAGCGTGGCCGTGGTGGTGACCACGGCAAAGAACACTTGCGATGTGCCCAGCACCGCCGCCGCCCTTGGGCCCATCCCCGCCGCCCGCTGGCGCACAATGTTCTCCAGAACCACAATCGCATCATCCACCACCATGCCGGTGGCCAGTACAAGTGCCAAAAGAGTCAGGATGTTGATCGAAAACCCGACCAGATAGATCGCCGCCAAAGTGCCGATCAGCGCCACCGGCAGGGTCAGCGCCGGGATCAGCGTGGCGCGGAAATCGCGCAGGAAGATAAAGATCACCGCCACCACGATGCCAACGGCAAAGGCCAGCGTCGAGAGCACCTCGCGGATAGAACCCGAGATAAAGGTCGCATCATCAGAGGTGACGAAAATACGCACATCATCGGGCAGGGTCTCATTCAACTCTCCCACCACGGCGCGCACGTCGCGCGAGATTTCGAGTGTGTTCGAGGTCGCCTGCCGGATGATCCCGATGCCCAGTCCTAACTGCCCATTCGCGCGCAGGATCGTTTCGCCTGCGGCGGGGCCAAGTGTGACCTTAGCCAAATCGCCGATCCGGACATTCTCCTTGATCTCCATCGCCTCAAAGGCCTGCGTGGTGGCGACGCTTGCAGTCGTCCGCACGTTGATCGACTGGCGGTCGCCCGCCAGATCGCCCGCCGGCGCGTCATAAGCGACATGGGCCAAGGCGCGCTGGATGTCGCCCAAGGTCAGGCCCCGGCTGGCCAATTCCAACTGATCGATGTCGACGCGGAAGAACGGCTCCCTGTCGCCGTAGATCTGCAAATCCGCGACCCCGTTGACCGAGATCAGCCGGTCTTCGACGCGATCCTGCACCAGTTTGGTCAATTCCTCCGGTGAGCGGCCCATGGAGGTCACGGCAATGCGCATCACCGGCTGCGCGTTGGCGTCGGCCTTGACGATCTGCGGCTGCTCGGCCCCGTCGGGCAATTGGTTCACGATCCGCGCCACGGCGTCGCGCACATCGGTGGCGGCCACGTCGATATCGGTGCTGTCGTTGAACTCCAAGGTGACCCGGCTGCGTCCGAAACGAGAGTTCGAGGAAATCGCCCGCACGCCCGAGACGCGGCCCACGGCCCCTTCAATCCGACCGGTCAATTCCTGATCGACGGATTCCGGTGACGCGCCCGAGAATGTCGTGGTGACCGTGACCACGGGGCGGTCGACATTGGGAAGCTCACGCACCTCGGCACCAAAGAGCGCGGCAATCCCCGCCAGCACGATCAGCGCGTTCAGCACAAAGGCGAGGATAGGCCGCCGTACGAAAAGCGCCGTGCCCGACGCGGTGACAGGCGGCGGGGTGCCTTCATCAGAGGGCGGGGCGCTCATAGGGTTGTCTTTTCAGAGATGGCGGCACCCGATTGGGCACGGCCCGAGCGGTTGGCCTCGCGCACCTCTCCCCCTTCGCGCAGGGTTTGCACGCCTTCGGTCACCACCACATCTTCGGCAGTCAAATCATCCGACAAGACAAGAACAGAATCGCTATTGCGCTGCGCGATCTCGACCGCGACCTGATGCGCCTTCCCTTCGCGCACTGCCCAGACAAAGGGACCGTCCGAAGACCATTGCACCGCCAGCGGCGGGATCGCCAGATACGGATCGCCGACAAAGGTAAGACTAACGGAGAACGCCATGCCAGCGCGCAATCGGTCGTTTGCGTTTGGCACCCGGCCCTGCACCAAAAGCGTGCGGCTGGCACGATCGATTACACTGTCGATGGCGCTGACTTCGCCCGTGAGCGTGAGGTCGCGCATGCCAAGCGGCGTGACGGTGATCTCCTTGCCCAAGGCCAGCTTGCCCACCACCCGCTCTGGCACGCGAAAATCGATCAGGATCTCGCTGCGATCGGTGATGGTGGCCAATTGATCCTGCGCATTGACCCGATCGCCTTCTTCAATGTCGGTGATCCCCACCCAGCCCGAGATCGGTGCGAGGATGCGGCGTTGCGACAGGTCAAATTGCGCTTGGCTAAGCGCGAGTTCGGCGCTTTGCAGGGCGAGCTCCGTCTCACGCAGGCGCACTTCGCTGACCGCACCGGTGTTTTGCAGTCGCTCTACACGTACCTGTTCCGTGCGGGCATTCTCTAACTGCAATTCAGCTTGCTTAAGCGCGATCCGCTCGGCCTCATTCTCTAACAATGCGATCACGGTGCCTGCTTCGATCAACTGCCCGGCAGGTAGGTTGAGTTCGGTGATCACGCCCACCGCGTTGGAGCGCAAGGTGACCGAACGGCGCGCGCGCCCGTCGCCGATGGCAGTAATGCGGTCGGCCAAAGTCTCTTCGCCCACCTCGGCAGTGACAACGAGCGACGGCCCGCCGCCGCCCCAGCCGCCACCGGACGCCTCAGGCTTTTCGGGGGTCGCGTCAATCCCCAGAAGGTCCAGCAAGCCGGTCTGCGCCACGAAGGGACGCGCGGCGGGGACATAGGTTAACAACACATAGAGGCCAGCAACGAGAACTAGCAAAAATACGATAAATTGGCGCAGGGCTTTCACGAGGATGCGCTTTCAAATTGCGTTACAAGGCGCATAATTGAGCATCCCCCCAAAAAAGGCACGTCAAATCTGCTTGAGTATTGGCTGGGCATTCCACGATGGCGCCGCTGGCTGCTACCACTATGGCGCGGAACCTTACCCGGTGGAAGAGCGTCAGGGTTGGTTACTGGAATTTTTTAAATCCGCCGCACATATTTTGGGACCAATGGCCAAACGGCCACCGGCCACGGCCGGATTTAAGACCTGAGAGGACATCATGCGCTCTGCTGTTATGCCACTTGTAACTTTGCTGCTCGGCTTTTCGCTTTTGCAGATGAGCAATGGGTTACAGGGCACGCTATTGGCCATACGCGCGGGGCTTGAGGGGTTTGGCGGGGTGACCACGGGCCTCATCATGTCAGGCTTTTTCGCGGGGCTGAGCATCGGGTCGTTCGTCGCCCCGCGTCTGATCTCGGGCGTGGGCCATATCCGCACCTTTGCCGCACTGGCCTCTGTCGCCTCGGCAGCGGCGTTGATGCATCTGGCCTTTATCGACCCATGGGTATGGATCGCCGTGCGCTGTCTGACGGGCTTTGCCTTTGCCGGATTGATCATCGTGACGGAAAGCTGGCTCAACGCGTCGGTCAGTTCCGCGCAGCGGGGCAAGCTATTGGCGGTTTACGGCATGGTCGGCATGGCCTCGGGAGCGGCGGGGCAGTTTCTGCTCAACCTCGGGGATCCGGCTGAGTTTATCCTATTCGTGCTTGTCTCGATCGTGATGTCGCTGTCGCTCGTGCCGATCTCGCTCACCCGTGTGGAAGGGCCAATGTCCGAAGGCGCGCAAGAACCGCCGTCCTTGCGTCGCCTGTGGGGTCTGTCTCCCTATGGCGCGGTAAGCGCGGGGCTGGTGGGGGCCTCTATCGGGACGTTTTACGGGCTCGCGCCGCTGTTCGCACAGGAGATGGGCTATGCTCAATCGCGTATCGCCTTGCTGATCGCGGCCTTCACCATCGGGGGGCTGGTGTTGCAGTTCCCGCTTGGCTGGATGTCTGACCGGGTGAGCCGCCGGGGCCTGAGCGTCGGGCTGGCGGCAGCAGGCGGCGCGCTGATGATGTTGACCCTGCCGATCCCTGCACCATCAAGTACAATGCTGTTGATCTTGGGCTTTGCCATCGGCGGACTGGTCCTACCCGCGCAGTCCATCGTCATCGCCCATGTCAACGACCGTGCGCCGGGGTCGGCGGTGGTCGCTGTCTCGGGCGGTTTGGTGCTGATGCAAGGCATCGGGGCGGCGATCGGGCCGCTGCTGGCCGGCGTGTTGCTGGATACGCTGGGCCCGCGTGGCCTGCCGCTTGCGCTTGGCGGCTTTCAAATCGCCATCGTCGCATGGGGGCTGCTGCGCATGACCCTACGCAGCGATCCCGAGACCCGAGAGCGTCACGCCGCGCCGCCGCTGACCCCGAACTTTGTCGAAGGCGAATTGAGCCGCGAGGAATAGCGCGGCTTAACCTTTCGGCCAGCACTCGGGCACGTTGCTGCGCAACTCGTCCAACCACGGGGTCGCCACAGAGTCCGACGGCGCACGCCAGTCGCCGCGCGGCGACAGCGCGCCCCCGGCGCTGACCTTGGGCCCATTCGGCAGGGCCGAGCGCTTGAACTGGCTGGTGGCAAAGAAACGGTGCAAGAATTTTTCGAGCCAATGACGGATCGTTTCGAGGTCATAGGCATTGCGTTTGGCCTGCGGGAAACCATCCGGCCAGCGCCCCTCCTCGATGTCATGCCAAGCGTGCCACGCCAGAAAGGCCACCTTTGACGGTGCCAGCCCGTAGCGCATCGTGTGAAAGAGGAAGAAGTCGTTCAACTCATAGGGGCCGATCATCGCCTCGGTGCTTTGAATCTCCTCACCCTCTCCGGCGGGGACCAGTTCGGGGGAGATTTCGGTCTCCAGAATGGCGTCGAGAACCTTGTCGGTCTCAGCATCGAACTGGCCCGAGCGTGTGGCCCAGCGGATCAGGTACTGGATCAACGTCTTTGGCACCCCGGTGTTCACGGCGTAATGGCTCATCTGGTCGCCCACGCCATAGGTACACCAGCCAAGCGCCAATTCGCTCAGATCGCCGGTGCCGATGACGAAGCCCTGCCGCTGGTTGGCCAGCCGAAAAAGGTAATCCGTGCGCAGCCCGGCCTGCACGTTTTCAAAGGTGATGTCGTAAACCGGCTCCCCGTCTGAGAAGGGGTGATCCATATCCTCCAGCATCTGCCGTGCGGCGGGGCGGATGTCGATCTCATCAGCGCTGATGCCCATGGCGCGCATCAGCCTCCATGCGTTCGACTTCGTGCCCTCGGACGTGGCAAAGCCGGGCATTGTGAACCCCAAAATACGGTCGCGCGGGATGCCCATCCGGTCACAGGCTTTGGCCGCCACGATCAACGCATGGGTGGAATCGAGCCCGCCAGAAATGCCGATAACCATGGTCTTGCTCTTGGTCGCCTCGAACCGGCGGCGCAGCCCTTCGACCTGAATGTTGAACGCCTCGTAGCAATCCTGATCAAGGTGGCTTTCGCGGTTCGGCACATAGGGAAAACGGCGCAGCGGGCGGATCAGCCCAGCATTCTCATAGTGCGGCTGATGGGCGAAGGTCACCCGGCGAAACTCTGGCGCGCGGTGCCGTGCGGCGTCATGAAAACTACCCGTCCGCATCCGCTCTGACTGGATGCGGCCACAGTCCACATCGGCGATGGTCAGTTCCGGCTCAAGCGAGAAGCGGGTGGATTCGGCCAAGAGGTCGCCCAATTCATGGATCATCCCCTGCCCGTCCCAAGCCAAATCGGTCGTGCTCTCCCCCGGACCGGCGGCGGAATAGACGTATGCGGCAAAGGCGCGCATGGATTGCGAACGGCAGAGAAGGTGGCGGTCAGAGGATTTACCGATCACGATATTCGAGGCCGAGAGGTTGGCGAGGATCAACGCCCCCCCAAGTGCGGCATCCGACGAAGGCGGCGCGGGCGTCCAGAGGTCTTCGCAGATCTCGGCATGGAAGATCAGGCCGGGCAGATCCGTCGCCTCAAAAATCAGATCATCGCCAAAGGGCACCCGGCGGCCCGCGACGGTGATCTCTCCCCCGGTGTCCCGGCCATGGGCGAACCAGCGTTTTTCATAGAACTCACGGTAATTCGGCAGGTAGGACTTTGGCACAACGCCCAGCACCTGCCCGCGCGAGATCACGACAGCGCAATTATAGAGCCGCCCCTCCCGGCGCAGCGGCGCGCCGAGCAGGATCACCGGTGTCATCTCGGCACTGGCTTCAATGAGCACGCCAAGCGCCTCTTCCACCGCATTTAAAAGCGCGTCCTGCATATGCAGATCATCAATGGCATAGGAGGAAAGCGACAGTTCAGGGCAAACCAGCAGATCCACACGCGCCGCATCGGCACGGCGCATCTCATCCAGCAGGCTATCGCGGTTGAAGGTGACATCGGCAGGCCGCACATGCGGCGTGCAGGTCGCCACCCGGACAAAGCCATGACGGTGGTAGGCGCTAAAGGCGGCGGCTTGGCTCGTGCTCACGTCAGGGTTTCCTCCAACATATCCAATATCGTTTCAAGGCATCGCTGCCGGATCGCATCGCGGCCAATGGCCCCAAAGGACTCGGCCCGATGAACCGTGTTACACCCCTCGCGCGCAAGCGCAAAATGCACAAGCCCCTCTTCGTCCTCAATGCCACCCGGCCCGGCAAAACCGGTGGTCGAGACGGCGATCTGTGCCCCTGATCGTGCCATCGCGCCTTCGGCCATGGCAAGTGCAACGGGACGAGAGACTGCACCATGGTCGTTTAGCAACTGCCAATTGACCCCCAAGAGTTCATGTTTCGATTGATCAGTGTAGGTGACAAAACCGCGCTCAAACGCATGCGAGCAGCCCTCGATGTCCGTCAACTGGGCGGCGATGAGCCCGCCAGTGCAGCTTTCCGCCGTGGCGATATGCATCTCGCGTTTACAGAGCATTTGCATAACCGATTTGGCGCGGCAGGCCAGTTCCGGCGACGAGTGGGCATCGTTGTTTCGCATCTTCATCCCCCTGTACTGCATCCCCCTGTACTGCGTCTTGCAGATAAACCGGCTGACTTGATCGCGGTTCCTTGCGTTGACCCACCTGATGCGCCTGCTTAACATTGCAAGAAACTGATGCGCGCGCATCTTAAATGGGACCAAATGCGATGATCGACCTTTACACATGGACCACCCCAAACGGCCGCAAGGTCTCGATCCTGCTCGAAGAGCTGGGGGTCGACTATAACGTGCACGCCATCGACATTGGCAAGGATGAGCAGCACAGCGCGGGATTTCTCAAAATCAGCCCCAACAACAAAATCCCCGCCATCGTCGACCATGACACTGGGGTGAGCCTCATGGAATCCGGGGCAATCATGGTCTACCTCGCCGATAAACATGGCCGCTTTCTGCCCGAAGGTCAGGTGGCGCGGGCCGAGGTCATGCAATGGCTGATGTGGCAAATGGGCGGCTTTGGTCCCATGGCCGGGCAGGCGCATCATTTCTTGCATTTCAACCCCGGCAAAGCCGCCTATGCCGAAGAACGCTTCGGGGCAGAGGTCAAACGCCTCTACGCGGTGCTCGACAAACGGCTTGAAGGGCGCGCGTACATCTGCGGCGAATATTCTATCGCCGATATGGCCTGCTGGCCTTGGGTCTCACGCTATGAATGGCAGCAGATCGACCTTGCGGATTATCCCAACGTCCGGGCGTGGTACCAACGTCTGCGCGCGCGCGACGCGGTGCAAAAGGGCTACCATGTGCCCAAGGTGATGGGCGAAATACCCGAAGGGTGACCCCAAGCTCCCCTCGCCTTTCGCGAAGCCGCAACGCGGGCGGGAACCAACTTAACGGTTGAACGGTTGCACTCCCGTGGGCAGTGCTGCCGTTTGCGCGCGCTGCCCCAATCATGAATGGGGGTGAATCGTGGCGCATGATCTGGTGGTTCCAATCCTGACCGACTGTCGGATCCTGTCATGAACAGTGCCCCGCGTTTCGATCCTTTCCCGCCCAGTTCACAGACCCCCACCCTCACGGATGCCGCCCGGCAAGAACTGCACACGGCAGCGCGGGCCGAGGAGAGTGGCGAGCGGCCAATCAACACCTCCATCGACATACTGCGCGACGCCGGGCTGATGCTGGAGGATGGTGCGACCTCCCCCTTGCGCGTGGCCCACGCACTGATGCGGATCGGTGCTGTCAATCTTAGTGTTGGCCGCCTGTGGGAAGGTCACGTCAACGCGCTCCGGCTGATCCGGCTTTACGGCAGCCCGGTACAGGCCAGACACGCAGAGCAGGTGATCCGACGGGGCGGTCTTTTGGGGGTTTGGGGGGCCGATGGCGGTACACCTGCGACGTTCGAGGCTGGTGTGTTGCAGGGTGAAAAGGCCTTTGCCTCCGGTCTCGGCACCGTAACCCATGCGGTTATTTCGTTGAACTCCGGCCCCGAAGTGCAGCTTGCGCTGATGGATGTGACCGACCCCGAACGCGGCGATGCGACGCGATGGGACATGTTGGGAATGCGCGCCACGGCTTCGGGCAAGTTCGATTTCTCTGGCCTGCCTCTTAGAGATGAGAACCTTATCGGCGCTCCCGGCGACTATTTGAAAGAGCCGCATTTTGTCGGCGGCGTCTGGCGGATCGCGGCACTTCAGGCCGGGGCGGCGGCGGGGCTGATAGATGCGGCAGCAGCCGATTTGCGTGACATGGACCGCCTCGACGCAGAGGCGCAACTGGCCCGGCTCATGCAGGTCTTGATGCGGGTTTGGGCCGGCATGGCCTTGGTCGAGCGCGCGGCGCTTGCCAGTACAGGCGATGCAGGAGCGGAAACCATCGTTAGCACCTCCATCGCCGCACGCATCTATACCGAAGAGGTTGCCCTTGAGACGATCACTGCGGTCGAACAAAGCCTTGGACTGCGGCACTTTACCGCCGCCTCCGAGACCGGGCGCATGGCGCGCGATCTGTCGGTCTATCTGCGCCAGGCGGCGCGGGACGCTTTTTTGCAACGCGCCGCCCGGCATGCGCTCTCAAGCGGAGAAACGATCTGGGGTGTCTTCAAATGAACGGGAACGCGGCCCTTTCCCAAGCCCTTTCTGGCCGCGAGAAGATCGCGGTAATCGCCCCCCATCCTGATGATGAAACACTCGCCTGTGGCGGCCTTTTAAGTCGGGCATTTGCAGGCGCGGGGGCCCATGTGATCTGCCTCACCGACGGCAGCGCCAGTCACCCCGCGTCCCGCGTATGGCCCCCGGCCCGGCTGGCCAAAGAGCGCCGCAAGGAGCTGGTTTCGGCCCTGCAAATTTTGGGCGGCACGGCGGAAGACCTGACATGGCTCGGCCTGCCCGACAGCCGGTTGCATGAGATCGCGGCGATGGAGGTATTGGCGGCGCTGGCAAAGGCGATCGACAGCCAGAAAGCGCGCCATGTCTTCGTTCCGGCCCGAGAAGACAAACACTGCGACCATCAAACTGCCGCGCAACTGGCTGCCGTCTTACGCACACAGCGCCCCGATTTACAGTTCCACAGCTACCCGGTTTGGAGCCGTTTCGACGATCCGGAATTTGCACATAACACCGCGCGATACGACCCCGTCCCCCTCGACACGGCCCCCAACCGAAAGGCCAAGACCAATGCGATCCGGGCCCATCGCAGCCAGCTTGGACAGATCGTGCAGGATGATCCCAACGGCTTTGTTCTGCCCGAAGCCATGGTCGATCTTTTCGTGCAGGAAAACGAGCTCTTTTGGAGGATGCCGTGATGGGCGTGGGGTTGGATCATCTGCAGGGCCTCTATGCCGACACGAGCGACCCTTGGAGGTTTGAGCATAGCGCCTATGAACAAGCCAAATTCGCAGCGACTCGGTCGGCGCTTTCGCAAGATGGCTACCGCTCCGCCTTTGAGCTGGGCTGTGGCAATGGCCAATTGGCGCGGCATCTGATCGACATCTGTGCGCGCTATACCGGGATGGACGCCGTGGCCACCGCTCTGACCGCCGCCCGAGAGGCCGTGCCACAGGCTCGGTTTGTGCAAGGCTTCTACCCCGGTCCGCTGCCTGAGGGGGATTTCGATCTGCTGATCCTGTCGGAAGTGCTCTATTTCCTAAATCATGCCGGGCTTGAACACCTCGCTACCGACATCGCCACCCGCTGGTCGCGGGCCGAAATCATCTGCGTGACATGGCGCGGCGACACCGGAAACCCGCTTCAGGGGGAGGAGGCGTTGGAGGGGTTTGCCAAGGCCCTCACCACCCATGATTTCACCCGCGTCAGCCAGACCAAGGACTACCGCATCGACCGCGCAATGCCGGGGGGGAGCAAATGAGTTTCGAGCGCTGCAAGGATACCGCGATCATCATACCCGCCCGGAATGAGGCAGAAAGGATCGAAGACTGCCTGATGGCCTTGGCCCCTCAGTGCAACGAGCGGGTGCGGGTGATCCTTGTGGTGAACAACACCGACGACGATACTGCCGCACTTGCGCAGGCGGCAGCGGCGCAGCAGGGGTTTGACCTGACCCTGCTCAATCTTACCTTCCCTCCGGGCGTGGGGGTCGGTGCCGCCAGGCAGCACGGTTGCGCCTTGGCGTTAGAGCAGATGCCCCACCTGCGCCATATCCTGACGACCGATGCCGATTGCCGCGTAAGTCCCGATTGGGTGGCGCGAAGCATCCAGCATCTGCAGGGTTTCGACGCGGTCTGCGGTAGGGTCACCTTGAACCCCGTCGAAGCCGTCTGTCTCGCCGGGCTGGACCCCAGTTTCCACGATCTAGAGATGGCCTACCGAGACTTGGTGCTGGAGTTCTACGCCCGCCATGCCCCCAATTGCACCGAGCTGCGCGGGAGCCACGGCGGGGCTCCAGGTGCCAGCCTTGGCTTCACCCGCGACGCCTATGAGGCCGTCGGCGGTTTTGCTCCGATCCCCTGCGGCGAAGACCGCCAGATCATCCGCGCGTTGAGGGAGCTGGGCAAACGCGTGCTCCACGCGGATGACATATGGGTCGAAGCCTCCTGCCGCCTTGTGGGGCGGGCCGAAGGCGGCATGGCAGATACGCTGCGCATCAGGCTTGCCGGTGCAGGTTATCTGGCCGACGACTGCCTGCCGAATGCCGCTTATCTGCTTGAGCAACAGCGGCAGGGTGCGATGGGATGCTGGCCGGCGCAAGTGCCGCCCTCTCAGCGCGTGCCAGTGCGTGATCTGTCGGTCCATATCACCACGCTCGCGGCGTTTTTGCAGAGTGCAAAGGGCGATTATATGCCTAAGCCGCATCCGTCGCGTGCCCGTTCCCTGCCCGGCGAACAGTTTTGCGCTCCGGTCACGAATGCCACGGAACCCGCGGCCTTTGAGGCGGTTGAACTTTCATAGATGGGGCATTTGCGACCCCCTCTGGAGCGGCCAGTCGGGCCAGCCACGTATTAGCAACAAATCCTCCCGACCATATTCCGGGGGCGCTGTGGAGAAAGATCATGACAGATAAAGAACTTGGCAAAGGCGGTGAACCCCGCCAGCAAACCACGGACCGCGAAAAGACGATGACGACTGCGCAGGGCGGTCCGATCGCGGATGATCAGAACTCGCTCAAAGCAGGTCCGCGCGGGCCGGTCTTGATGGAAGATCACATTTTTCGCGAGAAGATGTTCCACTTTGACCATGAGCGCATTCCAGAGCGTGTCGTTCACGCGCGCGGCTACGGGGTGCATGGGCATTTCGAGCTGACCGAGGCGATCCCCGAACTCTCTGCCGCTGACATTTTCCAGCGTGTGGGCGAAAAGACCCCGACATTCACCCGTTTCTCGACCGTCGCGGGCAACAAAGGGTCCTTCGATCTGGCCCGTGACGTGCGTGGCTTTGCGACCAAATTCTACACCAAAGAGGGCAACTGGGATTTGGTTGGTAACAACATCCCTGTGTTCTTCATCCAGGACGCAATCAAATTCCCCGATCTCGTCCACTCCGTCAAAGCCGCCCCCGACCGGGGCTTCCCACAGGCGCAATCGGCGCATGACAACTTTTGGGATTTCATTTCGCTCTCACCCGAGGCAATGCATATGACGGTTTGGCAAATGTCCGACCGGGCCATCCCGCGTTCCTTCCGTTTCATGGAAGGCTTTGGCGTGCATACCTTCCGGCTAGTCAATGCTGAAGGAAAGTCCCATTACGTTAAGTTCCATTGGAAGCCAAAGCAGGGCGTTCAATCGGTGGTCTGGAACGAAGCGCTCAAGATCAACGGCGCGGACCCGGATTTCCACCGCCGCGACATGTGGGATGCGATCGACGCGGGCGATTTCCCGCAGTGGGATCTGGGCATTCAGGTCTTTGACGATGAATTCGCCGATAACTTTGAGTTCGACATCCTCGACGCGACCAAGCTGATCCCCGAGGAACAGGTGCCGGTACGCATCATCGGCACGCTGACGCTGGATGCAAACGTGGACAACTTCTTTGCCGAGACCGAGCAGGTCGCCTTTTGCACCCAGAACATCGTGCGTGGGATCGACCACACCAACGACCCGCTGCTGCAGGGGCGGAACTTCTCGTATCTCGACACGCAGATCAAACGCCTCGGCGGGCCGAACTTCACCCATATTCCGATCAACGCGCCGAAATGCCCGTTCCACCATTTTCAGCAAGACGGCCATATGGCGATGCACAATCCCAAGGGCCGGGTGAACTATGAGCCGAACAGTTGGAGCGACGATGGCGGCCCGCGTGAAAACCCCGAGATTGGGTTCAAAAGCTACCCCGAAGAGGTCAGCGGCACCAAGCAGCGCGTGCGCTCTGAGACATTCGCCGACCACTACAGCCAAGCCCGGCAGTTCTACATCAGCCAGACCGAGATCGAACAGCAGCATATCGCGGCGGCCTATACGTTCGAGCTGTCCAAATGTCAGGAGGAGCGCATTCGTCTTCGCATGCTGTCGCATTTATTGAATGTGCATGACGACCTGGCCAAACAAGTGGCCGAAGGCCTTGGCGTAACCGAGATGCCCGAACCTGCGATCCCGGCGCGCAAGCCGATTACCGATCTGCCTGCCTCTGATGCGCTGAGCATTCTGAAGAACCCGCCAAACACATTTGCGGGGCGCAAATTGGGTCTGTATCTGACTGATGGTGCCGATGCTTCTGTGGTCGAAGCGCTGGAGAAAGCCTGTGCCGATGAGGGCGCGATGGTGGCCATCGTGACGCCTCATATCCAAGGGGTCACCCTGTCGGACGGCAGCACCCGCGCGGGGGATGAAAAGATCGACGGTGGGCCGTCGGTTGTGTTTGATGCCGTGGCACTGGTCTTTGGCGATGAGAAAGCCGACAAGATCGCCAAGAACAAACCCTCGCAGGATTTCGTCTCGGACGCTTTCGCGCATAACAAGTTCATCGCGTGGACAAAGGCCGCCGATCCGCTGCTCAAAGCCGCCGGTGTTGAGAAGGACGAGGGCACCACGGAGATCACCGCCGACAATGCCGGAGATTTTCTGAAGTCCTGCCGCAAGCTGCGGTTCTGGGAACGCGAAGAAAAGCTGAACTGGGAATAAGAAAACATTGGCCGGGGCCACATAGCCCCGGCTTTTTAACGTCTGTGTACCTGTGACGAGGGCGAGATGGCATTCGCAGTGTCTTGCAGCCGCGGCAAGATCTCCGCCCTGATCCGCTCACGCGTCCATGTATGGGCCGAGACCGAGCATTGCACCGCCGCAAAGGCACGCCCGTCGGGGCCGGTGATTGGGCATGCCACGCCAATCTCAGACAGGATCATCTGATCGCTGGAGATCGCATGGCCCTGCTGCACCGCCTCATCGATGCTGTTGCGGATCGTCGCGCGGTCCAGAGTGGTGCGCGCGGTGAAGGCTTTGAGCGGCCAAGTCTCAATCGCCTCTTCCCGATCCTCGGGCGAGAAGGTCGAGATGATCGCCCGCCCCGCCGATGTCGAAAGCGCAGGCAGCCGCCGTCCGATGACCGTGGCCGCGAAATAGGTCCGCTGACAGGGCAAGCGGCTAACGTAGATGATATGGTCCTTGGAAAGTTCGGCCAGATTCACCGTCTCACCGATCTCTTGGCTGAGGTCGATGAGCTTGGGAATCGCCTGCCCGACCAGTTGATCTGACCAGTAATAGGCATAGGCCAGTTCGAGCCACGCATGCGAGGGGCGATAGCGCCGAGTGACTGGATCCTTCTCCAACATGCCCTCGATATGCAGCGTATTCGCAAGGCGTTGCACGGCACTTTTGTCCAGCCCGCTGCGCGCGGCCAGCTCTACCAGTGACAATTCCGTATGCGATTCATCAAAAGCGCGGAGCAGTCGCAGCCCCTTGGCCAGTGATCCCACATAGAGCGTATTTTGCTTCTTTTCCAATCACCTACCCCTGAAACCGGCCCAATTGCTCAAACCGGGGCTTGACGTATGCCAAGCTCATTGCGTTTACTAATCGTATAGCGATATCAAGTATTACTATATGATACGCTCCGCAAGTCAAAAACGATACGGAACCGAATTCGTAAACCAACAGGGGAGTTGACCATGAAATCCACGGTCCTGAAATCTACCATCACCTGGCTTGTCCTTGCCGCCGCCACGGGTGCTGCTTGGGCGGACAAGGCAGACGACACGCTGAACGTCGCCTTCACCAAAGAGCTTGAGAACGTCGACAGCTACTTCAACTCATCGCGCGAAGGCGTTGTGCTGCAGCGCGCGGTCTGGGACGGGTTGATCTACCGCGATCCGGTCAGCAACGAATACATGGGCAACCTCGCCACCGAATGGGAATGGATTGACGACACGACCATCGAATTCAAACTGCGCGAAGGTGTAAAATTCCACGACGGCTCCGACTTCACCGCCGATGACGTGGTGTTCACCGTGAATTACGTCGCCGATGAGGCCAATGGCGTGAAAACGCAGCGCAACGTGAACTGGATGAAATCAGCTGAGAAGGTTGACGACTATACCGTCCGCATCATGCTGAAGGAAAAATTCCCGGCGGCCATCGAATTCCTGTCCGGCCCCGTGTCGATGTACCCCAGCGACTACTACGAAGAAGCCGGCCCCGAAGGCATGGGCCTCAAACCCGTCGGCACCGGCCCCTACAAAGTGACCGAAGTCGTGCCCGGCCAGCACTTCAAACTGGAAGCCTATGAAGGCTACCACGACAGCCCCAAGGGCAAGCCCAGCATCAAGAACGTCGACATCCGCACGATCCCGGATGTGAACACCCAGATGGCGGAACTGTTCAGCGGCTCGCTCGATATGATCTGGCAAGTGCCCGCGGATCAGGCCGAAAAGCTGGCCGAGCGGGACGAGTTCCAAGTTTCCAACGAATCCACCATGCGCGTCGGTTATCTGACGCTGGATGCGGCGGGCCGTTCGGAAGACAGTCCCTTCACCGACATCCGCGTGCGCAAGGCCGTGAACTACGCGATTAACCGTCAGGAACTGGTTGACGCACTGCTCAAGGGTAAGTCCAAGGTCGTCTACACGCCCTGCTTCCCCAGCCAGTTCGGCTGCGACGAAGAGGCGGCGGTCGAGTATGAATACAACCCCGAGAAAGCCAAGGAACTGCTGGCCGAGGCGGGCTATGAAGACGGTCTGACCATCGACTTTTATGCCTACCGCGACCGTGAATATGCCGAGGCGATCACCAGCTATCTCAACGCCGTGGGCATCGATACCAACTTCAAGATGTTGCAGTATTCCGCCCTGCGCGAGCAGAACATGAAGGGCGAGACAGCCGTGTCGTTCCAGACATGGGGTAGCTATTCGATCAACGACGCCTCTGCGATGGTCAGCCAGTTCTTCAAGCACGGCTCTCTTGACTATGCGATGGACGATGAGACGCTGGAATACCTCAACATCGCTGACAGCTCGACCGATGAGGCCGTGCGCAAAGAGAACTACTCCAAGGCGATTGAGCGCATCACCGAGGAAGCCTATTGGGCACCGATGTTCTCCTACAACACCAACTACGTGACCACCAATGAGGTGGAATACACGCCCACATCCGACGAAGTTCTGCGCTTCACCACGGCCAGCTGGAAGTAAACCAACCCGCAGGGGCGCCATGTTCGGTGCCCCTGCCCGGCTTTTTTCCGCACCCCACCCAGACCCACGCGGCAGGCCATTCGTCTGCGGCGCAGCCTCAAGGTAGTTGCACCCGTGCTTCAATTCATTCTCAAACGATTGGGACTGGCCATTCTCGTGGCCTTCACCGTGTCGTTTATCAGCTTTAGCCTGCTGTTCCTGTCGGGCGACCCCGCCGCCGCGCTGGCCGGTGAAACCGCCAGTGGCGAAGATGTCGAGGCCCTGCGCCGCCTCTACGGTTTTGACCGTCCGATGCTGGTGCAATATGGCGAATGGCTGTTCTCGGCCATGCAGGGCGATTTCGGCGAAAGTTACTATTTCCGCCTGCCGGTTGCCTCACTCATTGCCGACCGTCTCAGTGTCACCATGACCCTCGGCGTCTGCGGCATCACCTTCGCGCTGCTCACTGCCGTGCCGCTTGGCGTGGTCGCCGCGATCCGCCCCAATTCGATCATTGACCGCGTGGCGCTGTTCATCTCGGTCGCCGGGCAAGCGATGCCAAGCTTCTGGTTCGGCCTGATCCTGATCGTGGTCTTTGCGATCCAACTGGGTTGGCTGCCGCCTTCGGGCACCGAAACTTGGCGTCATTTCATTCTGCCGACCATCGTGCTGGGCTACTACGCGATGCCCGCGATCATGCGCCTCACGCGCGCCGGCATGCTGGACGTGCTGAACTCTGACTACATTCGCACCGCCCGGGCCAAGGGTGCAAACGAGACCCGCGTGCTGTTCCGCCACGCGCTGCGCAATGCGATCATCCCGGTGGTGAGCCTTGCCGCCGTGCAGATGGGCTTCATGCTGGGCGGCTCCATCGTGGTTGAGTCGATCTTCGCGCTGCACGGCGCGGGCTATCTGGCGTGGGAGAGCATCGCCCGCAACGACCTGCCCACGGTGCAGGCGCTGATCCTGATCTTCTCGATGTTCTACATCGTTTTCACCTTTCTGGCCGACGTGCTCAACGCATGGCTCGACCCCCGCATGAGGAGCAGCTGACATGATCACCGCCAGCACCCATGACAGTCTTCTGGACGAAATCACCGGCCCGACTCCGGCACAGATGCTGCGCAAGCGCATCTTTGGGCATCAGGGTTTCCTGATCGGTGCCATCGTCCTGATCTTGCTAACCATCGTAGCAATCCTCGCCCCTTGGCTCGCCCCGCATGACCCCTATGCGCAAAGCCTGATGACCCGCATGGAGCCGCCGGTCTTCATGGGCGGCGACTGGGAGCATCCCTTGGGCACTGACCATCTGGGCCGCGATTACCTGTCGCGTCTGATCTACGGCGCGCGCATCTCGCTGCTGATCGGCGTGGTGGCCGCACTGATCTCGGGCGTGATCGGCACCGCCATGGGCGTGGCCGCGGGCTATTTCGGCGGCAAGGTCGACGCGGTTGTCACCTTCCTAATTAATGTGCGTCTGGCGATGCCGGTGGTGCTGGTGGCCCTGGCCGTGGTGGCGATTCTTGGCGGGTCATTGCAGGTGGTGATCGTGGTGCTGGGGCTGCTCTTGTGGGACCGGTTCGCCGTGGTCATGCGCGCCTCGACCATGCAGGTGCGGCGGCGCGAATACGTGGCCGCGGCACAAGTCATCGGCGCCTCCACCCCGCGCATCCTGCTGTCCGAGATCATGCCCAACATCGCCAACAACCTGATCGTTGTCGTGACGCTGGAGATGGCCCATGCGATCCTGCTCGAAGCAGCACTCTCCTTCCTCGGCCTCGGGGTGCAGCCGCCGACACCAAGCTGGGGTCTGATGGTCTCCGAAGGCAAGAACATGATGCTCTTCGAGCCTTGGCTCGTGCTGATCCCCGGTGCCGTGCTCTTTGTGCTGGTGCTGGCGATCAACCTGATGGGTGACGGTCTGCGCGACGTCACCGCCCCCGAAAACCGGAGCTGACCCATGACAGAACCACTTCTGAGCGTCCGCAACCTGCGGCTCGACATTCCCACGGGCAGCGGCACCCTGCAGGCGGTGCGCGGGATCGACTTCGACCTCGACCGTGGCGAAACCCTCTGCATCGTTGGCGAAAGCGGGTCGGGCAAATCGCTGACCTCGCTGGCGCTGATGGGGCTCTTGGGCAAATCCATCAAACGGAACGCGGATCGGATGACCTTTGACGGGACCGAGTTGACCACCGCCAGCAACAGCCAGATGCGCAAACTGCGCGGGGCGAGGATGGCGATGATCTTTCAAGAACCGATGACCTCCCTCAACCCTGCCTATACTATCGGCGACCAATTGGCCGAGGCGCTGCTGCTGCACCGTAAGGTCACCCGCCAGCAGGCCCGTGCGCGTGCGATTGAGCTCTTGGAGAAGGTCGGCATCACCGCCGCCGAAAGCCGCCTGTCGCAATACCCGCACCAGCTTTCAGGCGGTCTGCGCCAGCGCGTGATGATCGCCATGGCGCTGATGTGCGAGCCGGAGCTGATCATCGCGGACGAACCCACAACCGCGCTCGACGTGACCATTCAGGCGCAGATCCTGCGGCTGCTGCACGATCTGGGGCGCGAGATGAACATGGCCGTGATCCTGATCACCCATGACCTCGGCGTGGTGGCCCGTGTGGCCGACAAGGTCGCGGTGATGTACGCGGGCGAATTGGTCGAGACCGGCCCGGTGGGCGACATCTTTGGCGCCCCCTCGCATCCCTACACCCGCGGCTTGTTGCGCTGCATCCCCCTGCCCGGCAAGACTGACCGCGGCGCGAAACTGGGCACCATCCCGGGCATCGTGCCCTCGCTGGTGGGCGAGATCAAAGGCTGCGTCTTCCGCACCCGCTGCCCCCATGCGGTCGCCGAATGCCGGGGCGAGATCCCGAAAAGAGAGGACGGCAGCCACGCCTTCCGCTGCATTTTCCCCGATGGCAAACGCCATTCCGAGAAGGAGCTGACCGTATGAAGGACAGCGTGAACACCCCCCCGGTGCTGGAGCTTTCCGGTGTCAGCAAGACCTACCGGGTGAAACAGGGCATGTTCGGCAAGGTCAAACCGCTGACGGCTGTGAACGACGTATCGCTGCAACTGGGCAAAGGCGAAGTGCTGGGGCTGGTTGGTGAATCCGGTTGCGGTAAATCCACCCTCGCCAAGATCCTCTTGGGGCTGGAACAACCCACCGCTGGTCACGTCAAGATCGACGGTGAAGAGATCACGCAACAGGGCCGGTTGGCGCTGGCGCGGCGCATCCAGCCGATCTTCCAAGACCCCTACTCCTCGCTCAACCCGCGCAAGAGCATCTATGACGTGATCTCCCTGCCGCTGCGGGTGCATGGAATCGGCGATGAGGCCAGCCGCAAACAGAAGGTGAAGGAAATCCTCGACGTTGTCGGCCTGCCGCAGCGGGTGATGAACACCTATCCCAGCCAGATGTCCGGCGGCCAGCGTCAGCGCGTCGCCATCGCCCGGGCGCTCATCATGAGGCCCGAGGTGGTGATCTGCGACGAACCGACTTCGGCGCTGGATGTCTCGGTGCAGAGCCAGATTCTCAACCTGCTGGGCGAGCTGCGCGAAGAGTTCGGCCTCACCTATCTCTTCATCAGCCATGACCTCGCGGTTGTCGAACACCTCGCCACACGCGTGGCGGTGATGTATTTGGGCGAGATCGTCGAGCAAAACACGGTCGCAGGCCTCTTTGACGCGCCCCGGCACCCCTACACACAGGCGTTGCTGAAATCGGTGCTGACGCCCGAGCCGGGCCTGGGCGTGCCGGACACCCAGCTTGGCATGGCCTACCCCAATCCCATCGCGCCGCCGCCGGGCTGCCATTTCCACCCGCGCTGCCCGAGTGCGACAGAACTGTGCAAGACCGATGCGCCACGGCATATCGCGATCCCGCAGGGCCATGTCGCCTGCCATCTGCACGATCCGCAAACCCCCATGTACGAGCAGGAGTAACCCCATGTCGCAGAACCTGTCGCACAGCAGTCAAACCCGCAAACACGTCATTGAAACCGAGCACGGCGTCGTGGCCGCCCAGCACCGTCTGGCGGCTCTTGCCGGAGCCGAGGTGCTGGCGGCGGGCGGCGATGCCGTAGACGCAGCCGTCGCCACCTCCTTCGTGATCGGCGTGCTGGAGCCGTGGATGAGCGGCCCGGCGGGCGGCGGGGCGATGATGCTCTGGCGCGCAGAAGAGGGCCAAGCCCATGCGCTGAACCACGGCATGCGCAGCCCCGGCGCGCTCGATCCGGCGGACTATCCGCTGAGCGGGCGGGGCAAGGCGGGCGATCTATTCCCGTGGGAGCATGTCGAAGGCGACCGAAATGTGCAGGGTGCGACGGCGATTGCCGTGCCAGGCGTCGTCGACGGGCTCGGTCAGGCGCACGAGCGCTTCGGCAAGATGCCATGGGGTGAGCTGCTTGCCCCTGCCATCGACCACGCCCGCAGCGGGCTGACCGTGGATTGGTTCGCCGCGCTCGTCATCGCCTCCTGCACCCGCGAGTTGGCCAAGGATCCCGACGCCGCCGCGCTCTTTCTCGAAGACGGTCAATGGCCCACGATCAGCGGTTGGACCGCGCTGGCCGAGAAACGTTTGGACCAGTCACGCATGGCCGACAGCCTCGACCAGATCGCCCGCCACGGCGCGCGCACGCTCTATGACGGTGACCTCGGGGCCGCCATGGCAAAGGACGTTCAGGACAAGGGCGGCAGCCTGTCGGTCGCAGACCTGCAAGCCTACCGCGCCGAGTTCCACGCCCCGCTTGATTTCGCCTACCGCGACGCACGTTTCCATGTCGTGCCGGGGCTGACCGCTGGGCCGACCTTCCGCGATACCTTCGCTGCACTGGAAACCGAAGACCTCGGCTCCGCCCCCGGCCCCGGCCCTGACAGCTATGCCGCGATGGCCGCCGCGCTGAAAGGCGCCTATGCCCGCCGCTTGGGCTCGATGGGCGACACTGGTGAGAGCCCCGCGGCCCCCGGCTGCACCACGCATTTCTCGGTCGTGGACCGCGACGGTAATATGGTCGCGCAGACCCAAACACTGCTGTCGATCTTCGGCTCTCGAGTCGTCTCCCCCTCTACCGGATTTCTGATGAACAATGGCATCATGTGGTTCGACCCGGTGCAGGGCCGCCCGAATTCGCTCGGCCCCAACAAGCGCTGCCTGATGAACGTCTGCCCGGTGATCGGCGAACAGGGTGACAAACTCTTTGCCTTCGGCGCATCCGGCGGGCGCAAGATCCTCGGCGCCGTGGCACAGCTTTCGTCTTTCGTGACCGATTTCGACATGTCTCTCGAAGACAGTTTTCACGCCCCCCGAATTGATGCCTCAGATGCCAACCAGCTTATCGCCGACGACAGCCTGCCGCGCGACGTGCTGGACCGTCTGCGTGAGGACAATGAGGTGGCAGAGACAAAACGCACGATCTTTCCTTACGCCTTTGCCTGCCCCGCAGGTGTGATGCGTGATGGCACGCGCAATTCCGGCTGCACCGAGATTATGTCGCCTTGGGGCGACGCCGTTTCCGAAGATATGACAAAGGACATTTGAGCATGAGCCGCGATCAAGCGATCGAGACGATCACCGCCTATTTCGACGAGGGTACTTTTCAATCGGACCTCGCCAACCTCGTCTCTTATGAGACCGAAAGCCAGAACCCCGACCAATCGCCGGAACTCATGCGCTATCTGACCGAGACGATGGAGCCGCGCCTCTCGGCCATGGGCTTTGCCTGTTCGCTCCACGACAACCCCGACCCGCGCGGCGGGCCGCTATTGGTGGGCGAACGCCGCGAAGGTGACGACCTCCCCACCGTGCTGACCTACGGCCACGGCGACGTGATCCGCGCCCAGACCGACCAGTGGCGCGAGGGGCTGCATCCCTTCAAACTGGTCGAGGAGGGCGAGAAGCTCTACGGCCGTGGCACCGCCGACAATAAGGGCCAGCATCTGATCAACATCACCGCGATGGAAGCGGTGCTGAAGACCCGGGGCAAGCTTGGTTTCAACTGCCGCATCGTGATCGAGATGAGCGAGGAGACCGGCAGCGCAGGCCTGCCTGAGTTCTTCACCGAACACCGCGACAAGCTGACGGCGGATGTGCTGATTGCCTCAGACGGCCCGCGCCTGCAACCCGAAGTGCCGACGATGTTCATGGGCTCGCGCGGGGGGGTGTCCTTTGATCTGATCGTCGAGAAACGCGAGGGCGCACATCACTCGGGCAACTGGGGTGGTCTGCTGGCCGATCCGGCGATGATTTTGGCGCAGGCGCTTGCGACGATCACCGACAAACGCGGGCAAATCCAAATTGCCGAATGGCGTCCTGACAGTCTGACACCGTCGGTCCGCGACGCACTTAAAAACCTGCCGATTGAGAGCGATGATGGCCCCGCCATCGACAGCGACTGGGGCGAGGAAGACCTGACCCCGGTCGAGCGTGCCTATGGCTGGAACAGCTTTGCCATTCTGGCGATGAAAAGCGGCGTGCCTGAAGCGCCCGTTAACGCGATCTCGGCCCATGCACGCGCGACCTGCCAGCTGCGCTATGTGGTGGGCACCGATCCCGAAGACATCCTGCCCGCGCTGCGCCGTCACCTCGACAAACACGGGTTTGAGGAAGTTCGGATTGAGCCGCACGACCGCGGTTTCTTCCGCGCAACGCGGCTTGATGCGGATCATCCGTGGGTGAAGTTCGTGGCCGCCTCTCTGACGAAAAGCGCAGGTAAAGCGCCGCACATCCTGCCGAACCTTGCAGGCTCGCTGCCAAACGACAGTTTCAGCGATATTTTGGGTCTGCCGACAGTCTGGGTGCCGCATTCCTACCGCAGCTGTTCGCAGCACGCACCGGATGAGCACGTGCTGAAACCCGTTTGCCGTGATGCGCTGCGCGTGATGGCGGGCGTGTTCTGGGACTTGGGCGACGGCGATACACCGCCACGGGCCGGGTGAAAATCACGGGCGGGGGCTTCTGGCCCTGCCCGTCCTAAAGTGCTGCCCGGATGCAGGTTTCGAGCGCGTCTTGGCTGAGGACACAGGGGTTCGCGCGCATCGAAGAAGACGCTGCTGCCTCATGCGCAGTCTCGCCAAGGTCGGTCCCCTCAGGAATCCAGCGGCCCAAACGATCCAGCCCCCAGTCGTCGGGCAGTGCCGCGAGGGCGTCAAATGTCCCGGTCTTCGGTAGATCAAAGCCCTCTACCAGCCACCTTTGCACTTCAGAAAACCGCACGGATGCGCCGAGCGCGTTGCTATTGGCCGCCAGTACCGGGCCTAACAGACGCCCACAGATCAACCCATGTGGGGCGCCAAAACGCCCGCCGATCACACCGGCCAGCCCATGCACCGCGCCAAGGCCCGCATTTGCCAGCGCCAGACCGCCCGAAAGACTGACATAGGCCATTGCATCCCGCGCGGCTTTGTCTTCGCCATGCGCAAGACGTTTGAGCGCGGCGATACCTTGAGGGATCGCGGCACGGCAAAGCGCGTCGCTCAGCGGGCTGGCTTTGTTAGAAAGGTAAGGCTCAATCACCTGCACCAGCGCGTCGAGGCCCGACCCCAAGGTCACCCCGCGCGGTGCACCATCTGTCAGCGCGGGATCGACCAAGGCTAGACGCGGCAGCATCCGGTCATCGCGCAGGCTCACCTTTCGCGCTGCCTTTGGCACGGCGATGACGGCGTTTTTGGTGACCTCGGCGCCTGTGCCTGCGGTGGTAGGGACCGCGATCATCGGCAGCGGATCGGCTTGCAACGGCTTGCCTGCGCCTACGACTTCGAGGTGTTCCATCACGTCGCAATCAGAAGGGATCAGCGCCGCTGCGGCCTTGGCCAAGTCAATCACCGCACCGCCACCGACGCCCAGCACCACCTGCGCCCCACGCCCCGCGGCAACGGCAGAGCGGACATCGTCAACAGAAGGTTCGCCGCTGCTGCGGACTTCGGTCACGTCACATCCTGCTGCCGTTAGCTCGCGGCACAACTCATCCACCCAAGCGACCGACCCGCCACGCAAAATCAGCACCCGGCGGCCATAGGCGCGCGCGGCATCAGCGGCGTCCCCTGCAACACCACGGCCAAAGCGGATGCGTCCGGCAGTGGCGAAACTAAAAGGCGCGATCACTTCCATCAGAACTGCAACGTGGCGTTTACGGCGCTCTTCCATGCGCCGTATTTCTCGTCACGCGTCGCCGCATCCATCTGCGTCTCAAACCGCCGATCCAGCGCCCATTCGCAGGCGAAGCCTTCCATGTCAGGGTAGATCCCCGCCCGTTGCCCTGCCAACCATGCCGCGCCAAGCGCCGTGGTTTCCAGCACGTCAGGCCGGTCGACCGAAGCACCGATTACGTCGGACAGAAACTGCATCGCCCAATCACTGGCGCTCATCCCGCCATCCACGCGCAGAGTGGCGATTTCACCGGATTGGCCCTGCGCGGCCCAATCGGCCTGCATCGCCTCCAGCAGATCGCGGGTCTGATAGCCCACGCTTTCCAGCGCCGCACGGGCCAATTCGGCAGGGCCGGAATTACGCGTCAGCCCATAGATCGCACCGCGACATTCCGCATTCCAGTAAGGCGCGCCGAGCCCGACGAAAGCAGGCACCAACACCACGTTTTGGTGCGGATCGGCCTGTTCGGCCAGCCCTTGGGTCTCGCTTGCTTCGCGGATCATTTTCAGCCCGTCGCGCAGCCATTGCACCACGGCTCCGGCAACGAAGATCGACCCTTCCAGCGCATAGGTCGGCTTGCCGTCCAGTTGATAGGCGATGGTCGTGAGCAAGCGGTTGGTCGAGGTTACCGCCGTGTCGCCTGTGTTCAGCAGCGCAAAACAACCAGTGCCGTAGGTCGATTTCATCATGCCGGGCTGGAAACAGGCTTGGCCAATGGTCGCGGCCTGCTGGTCGCCCGCCACGCCAAGGATGGGAATCTCGCGGCCAAAGAGATCGGGGCGCGTGGTGCCGAAATCGGCGGCGCAGTCTTGTACCTCGGGGAGCATCTCGACCGGAATGTCGAACATTTTGCAGATCGTCGTGCTCCAGCGGCCTTTGTGAATGTCATAGAGCATGGTGCGCGCGGCGTTGGTGGCGTCGGTCACATGGCGCGCGCCGCCGGTGAGCTTCCAGATCAGGAAGCTGTCGACCGTGCCGAAAAGTAGATCGCCCGCCCGCGCCCGGTCACGGGCACCTTCGACGTTGTCGAGGATCCACTTCAGCTTAGTGCCAGAGAAATAAGGATCAGCCAGCAGCCCGGTGCGCTCTGTGATGATCTTGTCGTCACCGCTCTCGCGCAATTCGCGGCAAAAGTCAGCAGTGCGGCGGTCTTGCCAGACGATGGCGTTATGCACCGGCTGGCCGGTCTTGGCGTCCCAGACCAGCGTCGTCTCGCGTTGGTTGGTGATGCCGATGGCGGTGATGTCATCGGGGCGCAGGCCAGCCTTTTCGATCACCGCGCGGCAGGTGCCCGCGGTGGTGGACCATAGATCGCCGGGATCATGCTCAACCCAGCCGGAGCGGGGGAAATGCTGCGGGAATTCTTCTTGGGCCGTGGCCGTCACCGACATGTTGCCGTCAAAAATGATCGCCCGCGAAGAGGTGGTTCCCTGATCAATGGCGAGGATATGGGTCATGGCGCGGCCCCCGGTTGTTGGATGAAACGAAAAAGGGGCCGGGACGCTTTTGCGCCCCGGCCCCCCAAAGGTTGGCTTACTGCCAGGACTTGATCAACTCTTCATAGCTGATGGTCTCAGGCTCTGGGTCTTCGTTGTCGAGCTTGGCAACGGGCGAACCCTCTTGCTCCAGCCAGTAGGAGGCTTCCTGCTCTTCGTTCATCTTCGGACCCAGATCACCTTGGACGCCTGCGCGCTCAAGCCGTTCCAGCACTTTTTCCTGCTCGGCGCAGAGGCTGTCGAGCGCTTCTTGCGGGGTTTTCGCACCGGACATTGCGTCGCCGATGTTCTGCCACCACAGCTGCGCCAGCTTGGGGTAATCCGGCACGTTCGTCCCGGTGGGCGACCATGCGGTGCGCGCAGGGGAGCGGTAGAATTCCACCAGACCGCCGAGTTTCGGCGCACGTTCGGTGAAGCTTTCGTGCTGGATGGTCGACTCGCGGATGAAGGTCAGACCGGCGTGGGCCTTTTCAACATCAACGGTTTTCGAGGTCACGAACTGCGCGTAGAGCCATGCAGCCTTGGCGCGGTCGACGGGGGTGCTCTCCATCAGCGTCCAGCTGCCCACGTCCTGATAGCCGACCTTCTGGCCTTCTTTCCAATAGGCGCCGTGCGGGCTGGGGGCCATGCGCCACTTAGGTGTGCCGTCTTCGTTCAGCACGGCTTTGGCGGCATCATTCACCATGTCCGCGGTGAAGGCGGTGTACCAGAACATCTGCTGGGCAATCGCACCCTGTGCAGGAACCGGGCCAGCTTCGCCAAAGGTCATGCCAGCGGCTGCGGGGGGCGTGTATTTCTCAAGCCATTCGATGGATTTGGTGATCGCATAGACTGCGGCGGCATCGTTAGTGGCACCACCACGGGTCACACAGGACCCGACGGGCTGCGAGTTTTCGTTAACCCGAATGCCCCATTCGTCGACCGGCAGGCCGTTGGGTTCACCTACATCGCCCATGCCAGCCATGGACATCCACGCATCGGTATAGCGCCAGCCAAGCGACGGGTCTTTCTTGCCGTAGTCCATGTTGCCGTAGACTTCGACGCCGTCGATGGTGCGGCCGGTGAAGAATTCGGCGATATCTTCGTAAGCGGACCAGTTGACCGGTACGCCCAGTTCATAGCCGTACTTCTCTTTGAACTCGGCCATCAACTCAGGATCGGTGAACCAGTCCTGACGGAACCAATAAAGGTTCGCAAACTGCTGGTCGGGCAGCTGATACAGCTCGCCATCGGGCGAGGTGGTGAAGTCGAGGCCGATGTAATCTTCCAGATCGAGACCAGGGTTGGTCACGTCCTTGCCTTCATTCGCCATCCAGTCGGTCAGGCTGCGCGCCTGCTTGTAGCGCCAATGGGTGCCGATCAGGTCAGAGTCGTTGATATAGGCGTCATAGATGTTCTCGCCCGACTGCATCTGCGTTTGCAGCTTTTCGACCACATCACCTTCGCCGATCAGATCGTGGGTGATGTTGATGCCGGTGATCGCGGTGAAGGCCGGGGCCAGCACGTTGGCCTCGTATTCATGGGTGGTGATGGTCTCGGACACGACTTTGATGTCCATTCCCTTGAACGGCTCAGCGGCGTCGATGAAGAATTGCATCTCCGCTTCCTGCTCTTCGCGGCTCAGCGCGGAGCGTTCGATTTCCTCGTCGAGGAATTTCTTCGCGGCTTCCATATCCGCGAATGCTGGCCCGGCGAGCAGACCGAGCGTGACCGCAAGTGCGGTACTCGATTTCATGACAGATCGTTTCATTATGTCCTCCCTAGACATTTGGTCGTGTCGTATGGCTGCCCCGATTAACCGGGATCAGCCGTGATAGCGCCTAGACCCAGCGAAATACGGCTGCGGCATAGGCAAGGCAGACCAGCAGCGCATAGGGCTGTGGACCCGCCTCGAAACCCAGCCAAATCAAATTGATAAAGGCCGAGCCGAGAAGCGTGATGAACAGACGGTCACCACGGGTTGTTTCGATCCTGAGAATGCCGGTGCGTGGCGTCTCGGGGAATTTGATCGCGAGGATCGTGAAGGTCACGAGTAACAGCGCGATGACACCGAAGAAGATCGCGGTGGGCATGGTCCAAGCCATCCAAGACATGAGCGGTCTCCCTTTTATACGCGGCCGAGGGCAAAGCCCTTGGCGATGTAGTTACGGACGAAATAGATCACCAAAGCGCCCGGTACGATTGTGAGCACCCCGGCGGCAGCCAGCACGCCCCAGTCGAGGCCGGAAGCCGAGACCGTGCGCGTCATGGTGGCGGCGATGGGCTTTGCATCAACCGAGGTCAGCGTGCGCGAGAGCAGCAGTTCGACCCATGAGAACATGAAGCAGAAGAAGGCCGCGACGCCGATGCCGGAGGCGATCAGGGGGGTGAAGATGCGGATGAAGAAGCGCGGGAAGGAATAGCCGTCGAGATAGGCGGTCTCGTCAATCTCCTTCGGCACGCCGCGCATGAACCCTTCGAGGATCCAGACCGCCAGCGGCACGTTGAACAGGCAATGCGCCAGCGCCACGGCGATATGCGTGTCGAACAGCCCGACCGAGGAATAAAGCTGGAAGAACGGCAGTGCGAAGACCGCCGGAGGGGCCATGCGGTTGGTCAGCAGCCAGAAGAACAGATGCTTGTCGCCCATAAAGCTGTAGCGCGAGAAAGCATAGGCCGCCGGCAGCGCCACGGCGAGCGAGATCACCGTGTTCATCACCACGTAAATCAGGCTGTTGACATAGCCCATGTACCAGCTCGGATCGGTCAGGATCTTGGCATAGTTCGCCAGCGTCAGATCACGCGGGTAGAGCGAGAAGGAGCCGAGGATTTCCGCGTTGGTCTTGAGGCTCATGTTGATGAGCCAATAGATCGGCAGCATCAAGAACAGCAGATAGAGCGTCATCACCACGACCGACCCCGTGGGCCGGAAACGGCTGCGGCGGGCGGTGGTGGTCGCGGTCACATCGCCCGGAATGGGCGCGGCGCCGGGGGCTTGTACGGTGCTATCGGTCATCAGACACCATCCCTTTTGTCGAGGTTGACCATTACGGTATAGAACACCCATGAAATCAACAAGATAACGAGGAAATACATCAGGCTGAACGCCGCCGCGGGGCCGAGGTCAAACTGGCCAATGGCCATTTTCACCAAGTCGATGGACAGGAAGGTCGTGGCATTGCCCGGCCCGCCGCCCGTCACGACGAACGGCTCGGTATAGATCATGAAACTATCCATGAAACGCAGCAGGATCGCGATCATCAGCACCCCCGCCATCTTGGGCAGCTCGATGTAGCGGAACACGGCCCAACGGCTGGCTTGGTCGATCTTGGCGGCTTGGTAGTAAGCGTCCGGGATGGACTGGAGCCCGGCATAGGCCAGAAGCGCCACCAGAGAGGTCCAGTGCCAGACGTCCATGACCACAACAGTGATCCACGCAGCGGTGATGTCTTGGGTGTAGTTATAGGTGATGCCGAGCTTGTCGAGCGTATAGCCCAGAAGGCCAATGTCGACGCGGCCAAAGATTTGCCAGATCGTGCCAACCACATTCCACGGGATCAGCAGCGGCAGGGACATGAGGACGAGGCAGAAGCTGGCCCAGAACCCGTTTTTGGGCATGTTCAGCGCAACGAAGATGCCGAGGGGGATTTCAATCGCCAAAATGACGCCCGAGAAGATCAACTGACGGCCAAGCGCGTCCCACATCCGGTCGCTGTCGAGCATGTCGGAAAACCACTCAAGCCCGGCCCAGAAGAACTCATTCCGGCCAAAGGTGTCTTGCACCGAGTAATTCACGACGGTCATCAGCGGGATCACGGCCGAAAACGCCACGAGGATCAGAACGGGCAGGACAAGGAACCATGCCTTTTGGTTGACGGTCTTGTTCATGCGGCTTCTCCCTCTGCGCGGACGCGCCAATCGTCGGCATAGACATTGATGCCCGCCGGATCGAAGCTGATCGCGGTGTTTTCGCTCGGCACGGACGCGCCTTCCTCGGCGATGGCGCTGACCGGCTGACCTGCTACATCGAGGCGGATGATCTTATGACGGCCCACGTCTTCGACGCGGGTTACCTTGGCGGGCAGGCCCAAGCCTTCGCCATTGAGGCGGATGAACTCGGGCCGGACGCCCAATTGGGTCTTGCCGCCCTTGGGGGCGTAGCTTTTGGTCAGGTCGATGTTTGTGCCCGCGACCTGCGCGGCATTGCCCGAAATCTGCGCATCGAAAAGGTTCATCCCCGGCGAGCCGATGAAATAGCCCACGAAGGTATGCGCGGGCCGTTCGAACAATTCCTGCGGCGTGCCGATCTGCACCACACGGCCATCGTACATCACCACTACTTTATCCGCGAAGGTCAGCGCCTCGGTCTGGTCATGGGTCACATAGATCATCGTGTGGCCGAATTCATGGTGCAGCGATTTCAGCTGCGTGCGCAGCTCCCACTTCATATGTGGGTCGATCACTGTCAGCGGCTCGTCAAAGAGCAGCGCGTTCACGTCCTCGCGCACCATGCCGCGGCCCAGCGAAATCTTCTGCTTGGCATCCGCCGTGAGGCCGCGCGCTTTGCGGTTCAACTCGTCTTCCATGCCGATCATCTGCGCGATCTGCTGCACGCGCTCTGCAATATAGGAGGCATCCGCGCCCCGGTTGCGCAGCGGAAAGGCGAGGTTATCGCGCACGGTCATCGTGTCGTAGACGACCGGGAACTGGAAGACCTGCGCGATGTTGCGCTCTGCCGTGGGGGCGTTGGTTACATCGACATCGTTGAACAGGATGCGGCCCTGCGACGGCTGCAACAGGCCCGAGATGATGTTAAGGAGGGTGGATTTCCCACAGCCCGAAGCGCCGAGGAGGGCATAGGCTTCGCCGTCGATCCAGTCGTGGTTCAACTCCTTGAGGGCAAAATCATCCTCATGGCCGGGGTTCGGCAAATAGGAATGCGCAAGGTTATCAAGCGTGATCTTGGCCATTATGCCGCCTCCGCATAGGGCGCGGCAGAGACGAGGGCCCCGTTCGCGTCAAACAGGTAAATATGCGCCGGATCGAGGTAGACCGGCAGCGGCTGCCCCGGTTTCAGGTGCTGGATGCCATGCACCAGCCCGACCCATTTTGCGCCGTGGTAGTCGAGGTGGATGAAGGTTTCCGACCCGGTGATCTCGGTCACGTTCAGCTTCGCGTCAAAACCAATCGCGCCGGGGGTCTGCGCTGCGAGTGTCAGGTGGTTGGGGCGGAAGCCAGCGGTGTATTCGCCATCCTTCAGACTTGCCATCGTGGCAGGCGCGGGCATCTCGCCGCCGTCAAATCGCAAGGTGCTGCCCGCCTTTGTCATGCTCAGAAAATTCATCGGCGGATCAGAGAAGACACGTGCCGTCGTGGCATTCTCAGGCCGACGGTAGACGCTTGGCGTCAGGCCGAACTGCGTGACGCGGCCCTCCCAAAGCGTTGCGGTGTTGCCGCCCAAAAGCAGCGCCTCTTCGGGTTCGGTCGTGGCATAGACAAAGATCGACCCGGCGCGTTCGAAAATTCGCGGGATCTCGGCGCGGAGTTCTTCGCGCAGTTTATAATCAAGGTTCGCCAGCGGCTCATCCAACAGCACCAACCCGGCGTTTTTCACCAATGCCCGCGCCAAAGCGCAGCGCTGTTGCTGGCCGCCCGAAAGCTCCAGCGGTTTGCGGTCAAGCATCGGGGTCAGCTGCATCAACTCGGCGGTTTCGCGCACGGCGCGGTCGATCTCACCTTTCGACTTGCCCACCAGCTTCATCGGCGAGGCGATGTTGTCATAGACGGTCATCGAGGGGTAGTTGATGAACTGCTGATAGACCATCGCCACTTTGCGGTCTTGCACCCGCATCCCGGTGACATCTTCGCCGTTCCAGATCACTTGGCCAGTATTGGGCACATCCAGCCCGGCCATCAGCCGCATCAGCGAGGTCTTGCCCGCAGACGTTGGCCCCAAGAGCACGTTCATCGTGCCCTTTTCCAAGGTCAGGTCGGTCGGGTGGATATGCGTTTGACCGCCCACCGTTTTCGACACGTTTTTTAGGATCAAACTCACGTTCGTCCTCCCCTCATTCCGCTGCAGAGGCGGCCTGTTTCGCCGCACGCATCTGCATCCATTCATCAAGACGCGCGATCTGCGCCTCATCCATTCGCAGGCCCAGCTTGCTGCGGCGCCAGACGACGTCCTCTGCGCTGAGAGCATACTCTTTGTTCATCAGCCAAGCGACCTCACGCGCCGTGAGGGTCGCGCCGAAATGCTCCCCCATGTCCGCGAGCGTCTTGGACTCACCCAGCAGCGCCCATGCATCTGTACCATAGGCCCGGATCAGCCGTGCTGCCCAGCTTTCATCTAGAAAGCCGTAATCCGCATTCAGCCGCGCGATCAGTTGCGCTACCCCGTCTACCGGGAAATCACCGCCCGGCAAGGCAACGCCTGCGGTCCAATGGCCCGACAGCCCGCCGAAATGCGGGGCGATCAACTCCAGCGCATCTTCGGCCAGTTTGCGGTAAGTGGTGATCTTGCCGCCAAAGACATTGAGGATCGGTGCACCGCCGGTTTCGTCCACCTTGAGCGTATAATCCCGCGTGGCCGCCGTGGCGCTGCTGGCCCCGTCATCATAGAGCGGGCGCACGCCGGAGTAGGTCCAGACGACGTCTTTTCGGGTGATGTCCTGCTTGAGATAGCCGTTCACGAAGTTGATCAGGTAATCCTGCTCTTCGGGGGTGCATTCCGGGGTAACGGATGGATCAGGGTGATCCGCGTCGGTGGTGCCGATCAGAGTGAAATCCTGCTCATAAGGGATCGTGAAGATGATCCGCCCATCGGTACCTTGGAAGAAATAGCATTTGTCGTGATCGTAGAGCCGCTTGGTCACGATATGGCTGCCGCGCACCAGCCGGACCCCCTCGGAGGAGTTCAGCCGCGCGGTGTTGTGGATAATGTCACCCACCCATGGGCCGCCCGCGTTGACCAGCATCTTCGCGCGGATCACTTCGCGCTGGCCATCCGCGCCATATGCGACGGTGACCGCCCATCCCTCTGGCGTGCGGTCTGCCGACAGAACCTTGGTCCGCGTCATGATCCTCGCACCGCGCATCTGGGCATCGCGCGCGTTCAGCACCACAAGGCGCGAGTCCTCAATCCAGCAGTCGGAATACTCAAACGCTTTCTCGAAGCGATCCTCAAGCGGCGCCCCTTCGGGCGTGCCACGCAGCGACAGGCTGCGCGTAGCGGGCAGGATTTCGCGCCCGCCGAGGTTGTCATAGAGAAAAAGGCCCAATCGGATCAGCCAAGCTGGACGACGGCCGCGCATCCACGGCATGAAAAGCCGCAACAGTTTGGAAGTCGGCGTGTCCCCTTCAAACCGCATGTCGCGGTGATAGGGCAGAACAAAGCGCATCGGCCAAGAGATATGCGGCATGGCTTTCAGCAGCACTTCGCGCTCGGTCAGCGCGTGACGCACGAGGCCGATCTCGAAATACTCAAGATAGCGCAACCCGCCGTGGAACAGTTTGGTCGAAGCCGAAGAGGTAGCGGAGGCAAGATCGTTCATCTCGGCCAAGGTCACGCTTAGACCCCGCCCGGCGGCGTCGCGCGCGATACCAGCACCGTTAATACCGCCACCGATGACAAAAAGATCGACCGGGGCCGTCGCCTTATGGCTATCGGGCTGTTGGTTCACGATCCGGCCCTCCCCAGCTCAGACTGTCCAATTCAGGGGCAGTGATACGAAACGACTCTTATCTGCACAAGTTTTATTTTCGTTTATGTTCGTTTTTGCGGCATAGCGAACATGTTAAGCGCAACCAAGCACGCGATTGCTTGCGTTAGCCGAAACACTGGAGATAATGCGCCAACAGCAGGCAGGAGCGACCCCTATTTCACAGACATTCCGTCATCCCGACATTCTCGAAATCGCCCGGCGCGAAGGCAAAGTCACCGTCGATGGGCTGGCCGAGCATTTCGGCGTGACCCATCAGACCATCCGCCGTGACCTGACGGAACTAGCCGATAGCGGCAAGCTGGAGCGAGTACATGGCGGCGCGGTACTGCCCTCGGGCGCCAGCAATATTGGCTATGCCGAGCGGCGCAACCTGCACGAAGACGCCAAGAACCGCATCGCCCGCGCCTGTGCCGAACATATCCCTGATGGCTGCTCGGTCTTTCTCAACATCGGCACCAGCACCGAGGCCGTGGCCCGTGCGCTGCTGCATCACCGCGACCTGATGGTCGTGACGAACAATATGAATGTGGCCAATATTCTGGTCGACAATCCTGAATGCCGCATCGTGTTGACCGGCGGTGCGCTGCGCCGAATGGATGGCGGGTTGGTCGGCAATCTGACGATCGAGACGATCCGTCAGTTCAAATTCGACATCGCGGTGATTGGCTGTTCGGCAATGGATGCGGATGGCGATCTTTTGGACTTTGACATCGAAGAGGTGGGTGTCAGCCAATGTATCATCGCGCAGTCGCGCAAGACCTATCTGGTGACCGATCACTCCAAATTCAAACGTTCCGCCCCTGCGCGCATCGCCTCGGCGCGGGAGGTGGATATGTTCTTTACCGATCTGCCCCTGCCTGCTGGCCTCTCAGAAAAATGCAGCCAATGGGAGACTGAGGTGGTCTTTGCCCCCGAAGGATAGCGCGGGGTTAAGCCTCTGACCATTCCCGGGCCGGGGGGTTAAGCACCAATGTCGGCGCGCAGTTCTTGAGTGCTTGGACATAGGTCTGGCTCCAACGGTTCACATCGGTTGCGCGGACCTGCGCCATGAGGTTGGCATGGCGGCGCTTGCGTTCTTCCAGCGGCAGGGCAAGCGCGGTTTTCAGCGCTTCACTCATGTCCTCAATGTCGTAGGGATTGACCAAAATAGCATCGGTCAGATCTTCGGCGGCGCCCGCCATATGAGACAGGATCAGCACGCCGGGGTCTTCGGGGTCTTGTGCAGCGACATATTCCTTCGCCACAAGATTCATCCCATCCGCAAAGGGGGTCACAATCCCTACCCGCGCGCGACGGTAGAGCCGAGCGAGGAGATTGCGGTCAAGGTTTCGGTGAATATAGCGCAGCGGGGTCCAGTCAATCTCGCCGTGCTCGCCATTCACGCGGCCAACCAGTTCCTCCAACTCGTAACGCAGTTCGCGGTAGGCGGCGACTTCCTCACGGCTTGGCGGGGCGATCTGCACCATGCTCACGCGGCGCTCTCGCTCATCTCGGGTTTCAAGGTAGCGGCCAAAGGCGCGGAAACGGTTGGGCAGCCCTTTGGAGTAATCCAACCGGTCAACGCCAATCACGATGTCGCCTGCCATGTCATCAGCCAAGCGGTCCTGCTCACTGGCACCCTGCGCGGCTTGCACGAAGGTTTCGACATCGATGCCGATGGGGAAGGACCGCACCGCAACTGCCCGCGCGCCGCATTTGATCGTGCCGTTCATCAGGAACTCGGAATCCGTCTCGGCGCGGAACATCTCAAGACAGCGGGCCACATCAGCGCGGGTCTGCAGCCCAACAAGGTCATAATCGGCCAGCCAACGCGCCAGATTGGCCTCCTTCGGCAGGGCCCCCATATCGCCCAAGGCCGGGAAAGGGATATGCAGGAAAAACCCGATTTTGCCGGTAAAGCCGAGCTTGCGCAGCTCTGCCGCGAGGGGGAAGAAGTGGTAGTCGTGCACCCAGATCATATCCTCAGGTTCGGCAACCTTCATCACCTGCCGAGCGAGACGCGCGTTGACAGCTTTGTAACCACGCTCAAACCCTCGGTCGAGCTTCACCAGATCGCCGCGACGGTGGCAGACCGGCCAAAGGACGGAGTTGGAAAAGCCGAGGTAGAAATTCTGATAATCGTCGGGGCTTAGGCTAAAGCTGAGCCGCGTGTAGGTGCCCTGATCCCCGTATGCGCTCAACCCTTCGGCGGGGGTTTCGGTGGTTTCGGGGTGTGATCCGATCCAAATGCCACCGATCTTACGCAGGGTTTCATGCAACGCAAAAACCAATCCGCCAGAGGGGGCGGCCTCTGATGGGATACGATTTGAGATTACAATTAATCTGCCAGCCATTGTTATGCCCCGGGAACAATCATTTTCGGCCGCCGAGCCTGCATAGACGGAACGCCGACCACCACTAACGGTTTAATGGTCTAGTTTGGTAAAGGTTCCCAGCTTGAGCGCCTCGGGTCAAACCTTTTGCAAATGCAGCATGGCGATCCGGCGTAATTATTCTTTCAGCGCTCAAGAATGAACCAAGCAACCCCCACCGGCAGCAATGACATAAGCACCATCGACAGGATTACCACCTTCCCATCGCGCATCAGATAGCCCGCCGCGAAGATGGCGATCATGGCCGAGGCGATGGAACCGGAGGTCGGCACGACCTCCATGAAGGGCATGAACATCGTCAGCAATAGCACCATGATCAGCGGCAGGTAAATCCACGGACGATGCAGCAGAAAGGTCGTCCGCTCATGCAAGAATCGATCCACGAAGGCCACCGGGCGGCGCAGCCACCGGACCCCTTCGCGCAGCTTTTTGGCGGCAATATCGCGGCGCATGATGAACCCCGGTAGCCACAGACTGTCGCGGCCAAAGATCATCTGAACGACCAAGAACATGACGACCAGACCAACGAAAGCCGTTACTCCAGGGATGCCACTGGCGGGCGATGTGGAGATCAGGCTGAACGCAAGAATGGTGGACGCAAAGGAATGTTTGCCAAGACAGTTGATGATTTCTTCGACCGTAATTTGCCGGTCAGCGCCGCCGGAAAGGTGCTCCATCTGATCAAGGACACCGCTTAGGGTTGGCCCGTCTGTATCACTCATGAAAATCGGTTCCTTCTAAAGCCGGGCGAAAACGCTATTCATGTTAACAATGCATGAGCGCGGCTAAAGTTCGCGCAGCGCCTAAAATAGGGCTCAAGCCTTTGCGCGCAAAAATGCCAAAAGTCCGCGTTCGGCTTGGGTCATATCGTCAATCTCCGGGGGGTCCGGCAGGTCCTGAGGATGCTGGCAGAGGTCGATGACCTCCGGGTGAATATAGCTGTTGCGGGCGATGGTGGGGGTATTGTGCAGCCGCTCGGCGGCGGCTTCGGCCATGGCTTTGATGGTCGGTTTTTCCTCCGACAGCGCCACCTCGAAGGCAGCAACAGAGCCTGCCCATGTCCGAAAGGTCTTGGCGGAAAAGCCTTCGGCACCCGCGGCCTCGGCGATATACTCATTCAGGGCCGAGGATGTCAGGGTACGCGGCTCCCCCTCATCATCAAGCCAGGTTAGCAGATCGGCGCCCGGCAGATCACGGATTTTCTCAAGCGCGCGCATGAGGGTGCGGTTGGCGATCTGACGGCGCAAGCGTTTGCCGCCCTTCGCCATGAAAGACGCCTGCAACTTACCATCCCGCAGCACCAGATGCCGCCGCTTCAGGGTCAGCGTGCCGTAGGTACGGTTGGTCTTGGCGTATATTTGGTTGCCCACGCGCAGCGACAGGCGGTCGATCATTGCCACGGCGGCAGCGAGCGCGAAGGTACGCTCGCCCAGTTCTTCCTTGAGGTCGCGGCGCACGCGGCGGCGGATACGTGGCAGGGTTTCGGCAAATTCCGGCAGACCCGCGTATTTCTCCTGCGCCTGTGCTTCGGACCAGAGCGGGTGATAGCGGTATTGCTTGCGCCCGCGCGCGTCGAACCCGGTTGCCTGTAGATGGCCGTTAACATGAGGGCTGATCCAGACCTGCTCATAAGCCGGGGGCACCGCCAGTTTCACCAACCTCTCGCGTTCGACTTTGTCCTTGATGCAGCGGCCATCGGGCGCATGATAGGAAAACCCCCGCCCGCAGCGGCGCCGGGCGATGCCGGGCTTGCTGTCGGGGTAGTACCTTAGCGTTGAGGGTGCGTTCATCTGGGGTTCCGGGTTCGACATTTACGGGGTGGCGCGAAGGCGCTCAGCCTGAGGGCCTCTTGTGCGGTTAAACGCCGCTCCGTGGACTGGGTTCCCGCGGCCTGTGTCGCGCATCTCTGCGCAGTCGCAGCATAAATGCGTTGATTTCGCTGCAACTGCGCATAGGTTTCTTGAGGAACGCCCGTGCAATGAGATGGATAGACCAGAGCCTATGGATAGCACCACCTTGCCGCACAGCAGCTTACCGCCCGTGATCCCGGCCCGGCGCCATGCGTTTTTCGTTGATCTTGACGGCACGCTGGCCCCCATCGTCGACAACCCCGAAGACGCCCGCCTGCCCGAGCAGACACGCGATCTGTTGGCCCGGTTGGTCAAGGCGACTGATGGGGCGGTGGCGGTGATCTCTGGCCGGGCGCTGGCGGATGTAGACCGCATTTTGGGCGCGCTACATTTGCCGGTGTCGGGGTCTCATGGGCTGGAGTTTCGCCTGAGCGCTGCGAGAGAGGATGCACCGATGCAGAGCGCAGGCGTCCCCACTGCCGTGATCGACCGGGTCGAGGAATTTGCCGTGCTGCATGGTGTCACCTCCGAGCGAAAACCGGGTGCGATTGCACTGCATTACCGCAAGGCACCCGATCAAGGCGACGCCTGCCGCGCCTTTGTCGATACGCTGGTCGGCGAAGACCCCAGCCTGCGTAGTCTGCATGGCAAAATGGTCAGCGAAGTCGCGCTGAAGGGTGTCGACAAGGGCGGCGCGGTTGAACGTTTTATGGCCGCCCCCGCGTTTGCGGAGCGATCGCCGGTAATGGTCGGCGACGACGTGACGGATGAAGACGGCTTCCGCGCGGCGCAGGCCATGGGCGGCTTTGGCATCAAGATCGGCCAAGGGCCGACGGAAGCGCAGCATCGCATCGCAGATGTGGCCGGTTTTGCCGATTGGCTGGAAGAGATTTTGCGCTGACCGGCCTGCCCGGAGGACGCAACAGGAATAGAAAAGAGGGACTTATGGATCTGGGTGTTATCGGGAACTGCGCGGTCGCGGCGCTGGTCAGTCGCGAAGGGGCGATTAACTGGTTTTGTCTGCCGCGCTTTGACGGCGATCCGGTCTTTCACAGCCTCATGGGCCACGGTGCAGGCGAAGAGGGTGACGGCGAGTTTGCCGTTGAGCTTGAGGGCATGACGGAAAGCGAACAGAGCTATCTACCCAATACCGCGATCCTGCGCACAGTGCTGCGCAGCCCCAAGGGCGCGGTTGAAATCGTCGATTTCTGCCCCCGTTTCACCGCCTATGGCCGCAGCTTCCGCCCGCAGATGCTGGTCCGGCAGGTGCGGCGCATTGAGGGTTCGCCTCGCGTGAGGACGCGCTTGCGCCCTCGGTTTCAGTGGGGTGAAGTTTCCCCAACCCTCACCCGTGGCTCCAACCATGTGCGTTTTGTAGGGCCTGAGCAGAACATGCGCCTGACCACCGATGCACCGATTGACCATGTGCTGGACGCGCGGTTGATTAATCTTGAAGGCGAGATGACATTCATCCTTGGCCCCGACGAGACGCTGTCGGACAGTCCTGAGCAGATTGGCACCACCTTTCGTACCAAAACCACCCGCTATTGGCAGCGATGGACCCAGCGTTTGGCGATCCCTTTCGAATGGCAAGAGGCCGTCATCCGCGCCGCAATCACGCTGAAACTCTGCAGCTATGAAGCCACGGGCGGTGTCATTGCCGCAATCACCACCTCCCTGCCCGAAGCGCCGGATTCCGGGCGCAACTGGGACTACCGCTATTGTTGGGTGCGCGATGCGTTTTTCACCGTCCGCGCGCTCAACAGTCTCGCCGCGACCCGCACGCTGGAGCATTATTTCCAATGGCTGATGAATGCCGTGGCCGATGCCGAAGGCGGACATATCCAGCCAGTGCTGGGATTGGGGCTTGAGACGGCGTTGACTGAGTGCATTTCACCCAGCCTGCAAGGCTTTCGTGGCATGGGGCCGGTGCGGATCGGCAATCAGGCGCATGAGCATTTTCAGCATGACACCTATGGCAATATCATCCTCGGGGCGGCCCCGGCGTTCTTTGACCACCGCCTGCCGATGAACACCGGGCGTACGGCCTTTGAACAGCTAGAGCCTTTGGGCGAGCAGGCTTGGGAGTTACACGATCAGCCCGACGCAGGGATTTGGGAGCTGCGCAGTCGCGCGCGGATACACACGTCCTCGTCACTGATGTGCTGGGCCGCCTGCGACCGGCTGGGCAAGATCGCGCGCCATTTGGAATTGGAAGACCGCGCCACCTACTGGGCCGACCGCGCCGCGGTGATCCGCGACAAAATCCTAGACAACGCTTGGTCAGAGGACCGCGGTGCCTTTGTTGAGAGCTTTGGCGGCAGCACCTTGGATGCGAGTGTTCTGCTCATGGGAGAGGTTGGCTTCCTGCCACCAAAAGACCCGCGGTTCATCGCGACGGTTGAGCGGTTGTCCGAAGTGCTGGGCCGTGGCCCCTTCATGCTGCGCTATGAGGAGGCGGATGATTTCGGTGTCCCGGAGGTGGGCTTTAATGTCTGTGCCTTTTGGCGGATCGACGCGTTGGCCCGGATTGGCCGCGAGGAAGAGGCCCGCAAGCTCTTCGAAGAATTGCTGGAAGCGCGCAATCACCTTGGCCTCATGTCGGAAGACACGGCATTCGCCACCGGCGAGGGCTGGGGCAACTTCCCGCAAACCTATTCGATGGTCGGTATCATCAACGGCGCAATGCGTCTGTCGAAACGGTGGGAGGCCGAGCTTTAGCGCGAAAACAGCAGCCGCAGTCCCAAGAGCCCCAGCACAACCGACGCAACGCGGTCTAAATATACCTTCGCGCGCAGGTAGCCTTGGCTAACCGATGGGCGGCTCATGCCGAAAGCGAGTGTGGTGTAGAAGGTCACTTCGATGATTAGGTGGTTGGCGACGATCAATAGGTTCTCGGTCAGGCGCATGCCTTCGGGAAAGATCACCACCAGCACCGCCGCGGCGAAAAGCACCGATTTGGGGTTCAGGATGTTGATCATCATGCCTTGTCGAAATGCGTGGCGGGCAGGTTTCACGGTCGCGGTCACAGGTTCACGCGCGCCGCGCCACATCCCATAGCCGACATAGAGAAGATAGACCGCGCCGACCCCTTTAACGAGGGCATAGGCCCATGGGAAAGCAAGGAATACCGCCTCCAACCCAAAGAGAGCGGCAAGGGTCCAGAAGGAGGCAACGAGGCCGAGGCCAAGCCCTACGGCAACGCCCGCCTGCCGTCCTGAACTCAGCGTGGTTTTCAGCGCGATCAGGAAGGCCGGGCCGGGGCTAAGGATCGACGCGATGAGCGCGATGTTAAAGGCGATGAGATGCGAAAGTTCCATGGTGGTGACCCCGGTTGTTCAGCATCAGCTATGCGCGGCTTTGGAGGCCGGTCAACTGGGATACGAGCAACCTACGCGTCCTGTCAAAAGTCACGCCGGATTTGCACAGAAAATAGGCACTGTTCCTAAACGAAAGAACGCACTGTCGCGATGGCCCCATCAAGCGCTTCGCCTTCGGCATCTTGCAAGGCCGCCTCCCGCAGACGCGCAATCCATTGCGCCGCATCTTCGCGCCCGCGCAGCAAGTCGGCGGCATCCATCACCTTGTCGAACTTCCCCAATCCCCGCGCGTGGGTGTCGGAATAGCCTTTGATAAGCCGGCGGCATTTCACCAGTTCGACCGCGACGTCGTAATCGGCCTCGACCTCGGCCAGACAGCGCAACAGCCAATCCTCAAGATGAGCCACTTCGATGGCATGGCGGTGGGTTTTCAAACGGTAACTCTTGAGCCCCCCTAGCACGTGCAACATTAAGAACGCGGGCAAGCGATCCGTGCGCAGGCGACGGCCCTTGTCGAACCAACGGTTCAGCCGGGTCATCCATTTGTCGCTCGCCTCCACCTTGGCCCCAAGACGCGCAGGCATCAGCCCTGCGATTTCTTCGGCGCGGGGGTGGAAGTATTCGGTCAACTGCATCAGGTTCGCATCGCCTGCGCGCATTTCCTGCCGGATATGGGTAAAGCGCGGCGCGCGGGTTTTCAGGTCAGCAACGCGGATGATGTCGTCATAGGCCATGGCATTGGCGATGTATTTCGCCGCTTCCGCCGAGAGCCGCCAGTCCTGCGCGGCGCTGTCACGGGCCAACACGGTATCGAGCCGATCCAGATAGAGCGTGCCGTAGGCGCAGTCTTGGAAGTTTACCACTTTAGACAGGCCCGCGAATGCCAAATCATGCACCGCTTCAGGCAGCGCGTCGGCGCGGGCGACCAGGGCGTCCCATTGGCTTTGCAACGCCTCTGGTCCGGCGAGGCGGAAGGGAGTTTCAGGCTCGTCTATCGTGGCGGGCGCGCTGTTGGGCAAACGGCCCTGCGCTGCATCAAAGCCCACGGCGAAGGCACGCAACGAAGGCTCCACCCCCTTGCCCCCTGCGCGGATCGCGTCCTCATAGGCCTCCCGCCGGAACGGCAGCGCCCCGGACCCGGCCAAAGCGCCAAAGAGCGAAGCGGAAATGACCGAGCCTGCGCCGACGGCCAGCCCTTCCATATCCTCCAACACCAGTTTCTGCGCGGCGATTTCGGCAGCGGCGCGAACCTCATCCGCATCGGCAATGCCATCGCCGGGCGCCATCTTCTCGCTCACCGCAAGGGCGCGGTGGGTCGAGCCGATCAGCGTGGTGCGGTCTGGCGTCACGAAACCGCGCATCACGGCGCGGCCAACCTCCATCATCTCAGCCGCGATCAACACGTCGACATCGCCCGCCGCAGGGGCGAGGGCAAAGACCGGCTCCAACGCGCTTTTCGGGGCCATTTCGACGTAATAGATCGTGGCCCCGGTGCGCTGCGCCACGCCGGCGACCGAGGTCGCCTGACAGACATAGCCTTCGGCCCGGGCCATGGATTCAATCCAGCCAGTCAAGACGCCACCGCCCTGCCCGCCCACGGCCATGACCGCGAGTTTGGTGATTTCGCCGACACGCGCGTCGGGTGTCTTTTGCGGCAGAACCAGATTCACGTCGTCACTCCTTCGCTGCGCAGCCGCTTTGCGTCGCGCCGTCTTTGTAGCCAAGAGATGATCTGGCTGGTTTTCTCGGCACGCCACCGCTCGAAACGGGTGGGGTTATGCACCACATCGGCTTGATAGAACGACGGGCAGAGCACCGCCGTATCGGCCACTTCGCCGCAGTTGCCGCAGCCCACACAGGTCTGATCGATATGCGCCACCGGATCGTCGCGCAGTGGATCGTCCAGCCGCTTGAGCGACAGCGACGGGCAGCCCGAGAGCCGGATGCAGGCATGATCCCCGGTGCAAACATCCGCATCGACGCCAAAGCGCGGCACCTCCATGCGGCGGCCTTCCTTGATCGCCTTGTTGCGCAGGGGCTTCTCACGGCGCTGCTTGTTCAGCATACATTCCGAAGACGCCACGATGACCTTCGGCCCCTTATAATCGGTGGTCAGCGCCTCGCGCAGCACCTCACGCAGCTTGCCCACGTCATAGGTCCGGTCGATCTGGCGCACCCACTCGACGCCCACGCCCTTGAGCGCCTTGGAGATCGGATTGTTGGTGCTCTTGGTGTCGTTATGCGCCCGCGAGGACATCACGTCCTGCCCGCCCGTGGCGGCGGAATAGTAGTTGTCGACGATCACTGCGACGCTGTCGGACTTGTTGAACACCATGTTCCCGATCGAAGTCGACAACCCGTTATGCCAGAAACCGCCATCCCCAAGAATCGAGATCACCCGTTTGTCGCCACCCCCGTCAAAGGCCGCGTTAGAGGCGGGGCCGAGGCCGTAGCCCATGGTCGAGCCGCCAATTTCAAAGGGCGGCAGACAGCCAAACAGGTGGCAGCCAATGTCGCCAGTGATCTGGTGTTTGCCCAACTCCTGCTCGGTCAGTTTCATCGCGGCAAAGATCGGGCGTTCCGGGCAGCCGGTGCAGAAACCGGGCGGGCGGATCGGCACGGTGTCGGACAGATCGGGGATTGCGGGCGCTTCGGCGTTGGGGGCGCGGACCTTGCCGGGCAGCATCTCGGGCGCCGCGACCTTGAGGAAATCCGTCACACCGTCGAGCAGCACCTGACCTGTGTATTCCCCCGCCATCGGCAACACATCTTTGCCGTGCAGCTTCACCTTACGTTCGAGTTTGTAGAGGTAGGAGCCAAGCTGCTGTTCGATATGATCCGGCTGGCCCTCTTCGACCACCAACACGTGATCCTTGCCTTTGCAGAAGTCGTCGAACTCATCGCGCAGCAGCGGATAGGTGACGTTCAGCACATAGAGCGGCACCTCGGTCTGGCCGTGGATATCCGCAAGGCCCAGCCGTTGCAGGGCACGGATGACGGAGTTGTACATGCCGCCTTGGACAACGATGCCCAATGGGGCTTCTTCCGGGCCGAAGAACTCGTTTAGCTTATTGTCGCGGATGAACTTTTCCGCCGCAGGCCAGCGGTTCTCGATCTTGTCCTTCTCATGCAGATAGGACATCGGCGGCAGCACCACACGGTTGAAATCCGAGCGCGGGTTGGCGGCCGCTTCGGCCACGGTGAGCGGCGGACGCTGGTTGTCACGGGTCTCGAAACTGCCGGTCACATGGCAGGACCGGATGCGCACCATGAGCATCACGGGGGTGTTGCTGGCCTCCGAAAGTTCAAACCCGTCTTTCACCGCTTTGGTAATGCAAGGCAGGTTCGGGCGCGGGTCGAGCATCCAGAACTGCGATTTCATGGCAAAGCCGTGGCTGCGTTCCTGCATGATCGACGAGCCTTCGCCGTAGTCCTCGCCCACGATCACCAGCGCGCCACCGGTGACGCCCGAAGAACTGAGGTTGGCCAGCGCATCAGAAGCCACGTTAACCCCCACCGGCCCCTTAAAAGTCACCGCGCCACGAATGGGGTAATGCACGCTCGCCGCCAGCATTGCCGCCGCCGCCGCCTCAGACGCATTCGCCTCAAACCGCACGCCAAGTTCGGCCATGAGCTCTTCGGCATCCGCCAGCACGTCCATCAGATGCGAGATCGGCGCACCCTGATAGCCGCCCACATAGCCGACCCCGTTTTCCAGAAGGGCTTTGGTAATCGCGAGGATACCCTCACCTGTGAAGACGTCACCGTCTCCTTTGCGCAGGTGTTCCACCTCTGCCTTAAACGAACGCTCGGCCATGAGACCCTCTTAAAAATCGTGTTTTCGGATGTTGCGCAGCATGGTGCGCAGCGTGGCCACAAAGGCCTCTTTCTCGGCGGCGTCGATGCCCTTGAACATCGCGCCATAGGCCTCGGCCATATGCGGCCAGAGCCTTGCATAGGCCTCTCGCCCCTTGTCGGTCAGATAGACGCGGGTGGCGCGGCTGTCGGTTGCGTCAGTCTCACGCCGCACCAAACCGTCGCGCACCAGCGCGTCCAGCGCGCGGCTCAGCGTAGATTGCTGAACCACCGCATAGACGGCCAATTCACGGATCAAGATCCCATCTGTGACCGAAAGCACCGCCAAGGAGCGCATCTGTGGCGTGGTCAAGCCAAGCGCCGCCATCTCGGCTGACAGGGCGGCATTATACCGCCCCATGATCCGGTTCATCAGATAGGGCGCGAAGTTATCGAGCCCCATCTGATCGAGCGGCGCATTCTCCGCCTTGGTGAGTGGTGTATCTGTCACCGATCAGCCCTTCGGCACCAGCGCCAGCGCCCGAATGGGGCTGCCGGTGCCATTCTTAATCTTCAGCGGCGCCGCAATCAGGATCGCGCCCTTGGGCGGCAGTTTGTCGAGATTGGCAAGGCTTGCCAGACCGAAACAGTTGTTCTTATGCAGCAGGTTATGCGCCGGGTACGGCGGCTCCATCCCGCCGGCCTGACCCGCATCGGTGCCGATGCATTGGGTGCCCCAACCGACGATCTTTTTGCTCATCAGATACTCGATCGCATCCGGGGTCGGTCCGGGGCTGTGGGGTCCGGTTTCATCCGCGTTGAGGAACCGCGCTTCGTCATTTACACGGCTGTCCCAATCGGTGCGCATGACGACCCATTCGCCCTCGCCAATCTCGCCATACTCGGCCTCCCATTCCTTAATGCCTTTGGCGTCGAGCAAAAAGTCGGGGTCTTCTTGAGATTGCTGCGAGCAGTCGATCACGTTGACCGGCGCGACGAGGCGTTGCACGTCAAGCGTATCTGTGAACCCGTCTTCGTAATCCTTGCCGGTGATCCAATGGTGCGGCGCGTCGAAATGGGTGCCGGAATGTTCGCCCAAGACCATCCAGTTCCACGCAAAGAACGGGCCGTCTTCGTCATATTCGCTGATCTTATGGATTTCGACTTTCGGTGTCGGCTTGGCAAAATCGGCTGGCAGTTGCAGGATCGGCGTATCTGGCCCCAAAACGCCCGAACAGTCCACCACTTCGACCCCGCCAGAGGCGAGCATCGCCCCGAAATCACGCATTAAATCTGTTGCACTCATCTCAATTTTTCTCCCCAAATTGGCGCACCCACTCCCGGTGCGTTGATCCCTGAGAAGATGCTAGTCAAATTTATATGCGTTTGCAATTATCTTCTTTGAAAGCGCTGTCAGGAAACGCAAAAGGCCCGCCGCAGAAGCGACGGGCCTGCCCAGCCGGGGAGAGGTTGGGGGAGGTTAGGCCGCGTATTTGGCGACCGCGCCGCCTTGCTGGCTCCAATCGGCATACCATGTGCGGAACAGTTTATACTGCGCCTCGGCATAGCCGCGCTGGCTGTCGCTCAGCGCGTCGGTCTCATTAAAATGCAGCGCATATTCTGCATGGCCTTCGAGTACCATCAGATGCTTATAATAAAGCACGAGATCGGGACCCTCATCAAAGGAGGAAAGAACACCAAGCGCCGCGTCGAGCTCCTGCGCCCGTTGGCGCGCTTCGGCATCGCCCGCCGCCGCTGCTTGGCTTAGGGCGACCAGATGCAAAACTTCGCGCGGCAGCACGTTGCCGATGCCGGTGATGGCGCCCGTGGCTCCGCAGTTGACGAAACCATGGAAAACGGTGGTGTCGACGCCAATCATCAGCGTCACGTCATCATCGCGGCTGGTGATATTTTCCGCCGCATAGCGCAGGTCATCCGCGCCGCCGAACTCTTTGAAGCCGACGAGATTCGAATGCTCGGCCCGCAGCGCAAAGAAGAGATCAGCGCGGGTGGCAAAACCATAATAGGGGCTGTTGTAGATCACGGCCGGAAGCTCTGGAGCAGCGGAAAGGACAGCTTTGAAATGGTCCTTTTGTGCAGCGACCGAAGTACCGCGCGACAGGATGCGCGGGATCAGCATCAACCCTTTTGCGCCAACTTTCTGCGCATGGGCTGCGTGCGCCGCGGCCAGCTTGGTGTTCACAGCACCCGTACCAACAACGACCGGAACGCCCGCGTTGACCAAGCGTTCAACGCCTTCCATCCGCTCTGCGTCGGTCAGCAGCGGCCAATCCCCCATTGAACCGCAGTAAACGACCGCGCTCATACCATCGGCGATCAGCTTTTTGCCCATGCGCACCAGCGCGTCGAAGTCGGGTTTGCGGTCTTCAGTGCAGGGGGTCATCAGGGCCGGGATGCAGCCGGAAAAAATCGAAGGGTTCATTTATCTCTCCATCTTAGAAACCGGCTGCGATGTTGCCGGGCTTAGCTGCATCTTAGTGATTGTATTTTGTTTGTCGACATAAAAACAAGACGTAGTTCATGTCTTCCGAATTACAGTATTTTTACAGTAACTTAGAGATCGATATGTTGCCGTCGGTCGCGTGAAATCAGTGCCTGAATCTGCCGTACAATCTGGTCGGCATGGGTTTCGGCCAGAGAATCCGCACGGGAGATATCGCGGGTTTCAATGGTCGCGATCAGGTCTTCATGCTCTTGCACATACTCATTTGGAAGCTGGTCGTCGAAGGACTGGTAGTACATCCGCAAAAGCCGCCGCCCCTCATCCAAAAGCCGCAGGCAGAGCGATTCGTAATAGGGGTTACGCCCCGCGCGGGCGATCTCGGCGTGGAACTCTCGATTTGTGGCAATCATTGACAGCGCGTCCTGCGCCGCCACCGCCTTGGCAAATTCCGCCTGACGCGCGCGGATGCGGGCCATATCTGCCGCGGTATGAAACTGCGCCGCGAGGCGGGTCGTGACGCGGTACATCAGGGTCATCGCATCGAAAAAGGTGTGCAGGTTCATGAAGTCGATGTTCGACACCACGGTCGAGCGGTTGGGCAGCGTGGTCACCAGCCCTTCGCTTGCCAGTCGCACCAATGCCTCACGGATTGGGGTGCGCGACATCGACAACCGCTCGGAGAGGCGAATCTCGTCGATGGGACTGCCGGGGAGCAGAGTCAGGTCTAAGATTTCATCGCGCAGGATCGAATAGACAAATTGCGCCCCGGACCCGCGCTTGCGCTCTGCCGATTTAGGTTTGCTGGTCATGGGGTTATGCCGCTCTGATTAGGAATTTACCGCTCTTTCTGGGTAAAGCAAGAATTCGGCGGTCCTACAATAGTGCGCCCGGACCGGGAAGTGCGCTGCGACGACCAAAAACCAAGTGGTTTGGGCAAATGCGCTGTTTTCAGAACGCACAAAAGATGGGCATAGATGCCAAAATGCCAGCAGACTTTACACTTAACCAACTGAATAATAAGACAATTCGTATAATCTCATTTCTCCGGATTGACAGGAAGAAATTTGCAACCGCATACTCGACCAATCTTATATTGGTTCAAGAAAGCGGTCCATTGCCCAGCCCTGACACCGGTTCCGACAAGGTTTTGCTCGAAGTGCGTGACTTCAGCCTGCGTTTTCGTGGCGCGCCGAGCGACCAGATCAATCACGTCAATTTTTCGGTCAGCCCGGGCAAAACGCTCTGCGTTGTCGGGGAGAGCGGCTGCGGCAAGAGCGTGACCTCACTTGCGATGATGGGGCTATTGCCTGCAGGTGCGGCGACGATCGGATCAGGGGAGATGATCTTTGAGGGGCAAAAGCTCGATCTCGCCGATCACACTGCAATGCGCAAATTGCGCGGCAGCCGGATGACCATGATCTTTCAAGAGCCGATGACATCCCTCAACCCCGCCTTCCGCATCGGCGATCAGATTGTTGAGGCCGTGCTAGCCCATAGCGATGCCAGCAAAGCCGAGGCCGAGGATAAGGCGCTGGCGATCCTCAAGCGGGTCGGTATTCCGGCGGCGGAAAAGCGGATGCGGGATTACCCGCACCAACTGTCAGGCGGTATGCGCCAGCGGGTGATGATCGCCATGGCGCTGGTGAACGACCCCGCGCTGCTGATCGCGGATGAGCCGACCACTGCGCTTGATGTGACCATTCAGGCGCAAATCCTCGAGTTGATCCGCGACCTTCAGGCCGAGACCGACATGGGCACGATCATGATCACCCATGATTTGGGTGTCGTGGCCGAAATCGCTGATACCGTGGCCGTCATGTATGCGGGCACCATCGTCGAGACTGGTCCGGCGGAGCGTATTTTTAACGATCCGCAGCACCCCTATACCATCGGCCTCATGTCTTCGATCCCGCAGTTGAGCGGTCCGCGCGGGCGTTTGGCCACCGTACCGGGCATGGTGCCGACGACGCAGAACATGCCCAAAGGCTGCCGCTTTGCCACGCGCTGCCCCTTTGCTCAGCCGATCTGCGCCAAGGAGCCGCCGCTTGCTCCGCTAGAGAGTGGGCACGCTGTGGCCTGTCACTTCGCCCCGCTGGAAACACATCTGGAGCAGAGCGCATGAGCGACCATATCCTCAAAGCGCGTGCGCTGAAAAAGCACTTCAAGACTGGCGGCGGCATGTTGGCTGCAAGTGGCACGGTGAAGGCCGTCGATGGTGTCTCCTTTGATGTGCGGCGTGGAGAGACATTTGCCATCGTCGGCGAGTCCGGCTGCGGTAAATCCACCCTCGCGCGGCTTTTGATGCGGCTGCTGACGCCGACCGAAGGTAATGTGCAATTTGACGGCGCTGATGTGCGCAGCCTTGCCGGGCGTGATCTCACGGCGCTGCGCCGCGACATGCAGTTCATTTTTCAGGACCCCTTTTCCTCGCTGAACCCGCGGATGAGTGTCGGCAAGCTGGTCGGCGAACCGCTGGAAACGCATTTCCCCAAGATGTCCGCCTCTGAGCGGCGCGGCAAAGTGGCGGAACTGCTGGCCAAAGTCGGCCTGCGCCCCGAGCACGCGGAACGCTACCCACATGAATTTTCGGGCGGCCAGCGCCAACGGATCGGGATTGCCCGCGCGCTGGCCTCGGCCCCGAAACTGGTGATCGGGGATGAGCCTGTCTCGGCACTCGACGTCTCAGTGCAGGCGCAGGTGATTAACCTGCTCGGCGATCTGCGCGATGAATTGGGGCTCACACTGGTCATCATCGCCCATGACCTCGCTGTGATCCGCCATATGAGCGACCGTGTGGCGGTGATGTATCTGGGCCAGATCGTCGAACAGGGCGTTGTCGATACGGTCTACAACCACCCGCGTCACCCCTATACCCGGGCGCTCCTCTCGGCCATTCCGGTTGCCGCCCATGGTGCGCGCACGCCGCAGACCGCGCTTGAGGGTGAGATGCCAAGCCCGGCCAATCCGCCTGCGGGCTGCCGTTTCCACACCCGTTGCCCCTATGCCAAAGAACGCTGCGCGAGTGAGCCGCCTGCCTTGCGCGAAACCGATGCAGGCGACGGCCATATCGCCGCCTGCCACTTTTTCGAAGAGATCGCCGCCGCCACGCCGGACCTCGGCCTTGCCGATGCGCCCGAACGTGCCCCCGGCGCGGCTGCGCGCTTTGCGCTTTACCAAGACGCCATGCGGGATCGGACAACGCTCCGCCCCCGCCAAGACCAAGAATAACAGGCTGAACCAGACTTAATGAAACGACAGGAGAGTCCGAAATGACACTGACCAAAATGACCCTCGCCGCCGCGCTACTTGGGGCCACGACCCTCGGCGCTCAGGCGGCTGACCTGCGCATCGCGCTGCAATCTGACGCCGATGTGCTGGACCCCGACCAGTCGCGCACCTTTGTGGGGCGGATCGTCTATACCTCGCTTTGCGACAAGCTGGTGGACATCACCCCCGATCTTGAAATTATCCCGCAACTGGCGACCGAATGGTCCTTTTCTGAGGACGGCAAGCAACTGACGATGAAGCTGCGCGATGACGCGGTGTTCCATGACGGCACGCCCTTCGACGCCGAGGCCGTGGCCGCCAACATCGACCGCAGCCAGAACCTGGAAACCTCACGCCGCAAATCCGAGCTGAGCTCGATCACCGGTGTCGAAGTGCTGGGCAGCCACGAAATCCGTTTTGACCTGGCCGATGCCGACGCCACATTGATGGCCCAACTGGCCGACCGCGCGGGCATGATGGTCTCCCCCACCGCCGCCGAAGCGGCAGGCGATGACTTTGGCCTCGAGCCGGTCTGTTCCGGCCCCTATCAGTTCAAAGAGCGCGTCGCGCAAGACCGCATCGTGCTGGAGAAATTCGCCGACTATTACAACGCCGACGAATACCACTTCGACACCGTCACCTATTTGCCGATCCCCGACACCACCGTGCGTCTGGCGAACCTGCAATCGGGCGACATCGACATGCTGGAGCGTCTGGCCGCGACCGATCTGGCGCAGGCCGAAGGTGACGACGGCATCAAGGTCGAAAGCGCCGTGTCGCTGGGCTATCAAGGCATCACCATCAATGTCGCCAATGGCGAAAAGGGCGACAACCCTTGGGGCAACGACAAACGTCTGCGTCAGGCGCTGAGCTATGCCATCGACCGCGAAGCAATCAATCAGGTCGTCTTCAACGGTGCCTTCGCCGCGGGCAACCAGCCCTTCCCGCCGAACTCGCCTTGGTACAGCACCGACTTCCCCGTGCCCGAGCGTGACGTAGAAAAGGCCAAGGAACTGCTCGCCGAAGCGGGCTTTGCCGATGGCATCGACCTTGAGGTACAGGTGCCTAACACCACGATCCCGCTGCAACTGATGCAGGTCGTACAGTCCATGGCGGCTGAGGCGGGGATCAACATCTCGATCACCTCCAAGGAATTCGCGACGCTGCTGGCCGACCAATCGGCGGGGGACTATCAGGCGAGCCAGATCGGCTGGTCGGGCCGTGTGGACCCCGATGGCAACATCCACCAGTTCATGACCTCCGATGGCGGCATCAACGATTCCAAGTTCTCGAACCCGGAAGTGGATGAGCTGCTGAACAAAGCGCGCAAATCCAACGATCAAGACGTGCGTCGCGAAAGCTATACCGCGGCCCGTGCGATCCTGAACGAAGAGCTGCCGATCGTGTACCTTTACCACCAGACATGGATCTGGGCGCTGGATTCCGACATCACCGGTTTCACCCCCTATCCTGATGGCATGATCCGCCTTGCGGGCATGAAAAAAGAAGAAGGGTAAAACCTTCCCCATACGCATCGCCGGGCCGGTCCCGGCGGTGCCCCTCCCTCTGAGTGAGACATTTCAACATGCTGTCCTTCATCCTGCGCCGTGTGGTGATCGCGATTCCGACGATCATCCTGATCTCGGTTTTTGTCTTCACCTTGCAAAAGCTGCTGCCGGGCGACCCGGTGCTGGCCATGGCCGGCGAGGAACGCGACCCGCAGGTGCTAGAGTTCCTGCGTGAAAAATACCGGCTGAACGATCCCATCCCGGTGCAGTATTTCACTTGGATCGGCAACGCGCTGACCGGAGATCTTGGTATCTCGCTGCGCACCAACCAGCCGGTGCTGGAACTGATCGGGCAGAAACTGCCCGTAACCATTCAATTGGCCACCATGGCGATGATCTTTGCCATGCTGATCGGCATTCCCGCAGGCATCTTTTCGGCGGTTAAGAAGGGCACGCTGACCGATTATATCGCGAATGTCGTAGCGCTGTCTGGCCTTTCAATCCCGAACTTCTGGCTCGGCATCATGCTGATCTTGCTGGTCTCGGTGAAATGGAAGCTGTTGCCTGCCTCGGGCTATGTGCCGCTGAGCGAAGACCCTGTGCGTTCCATCACCGTCATGCTGATGCCCGCCTTCGTGCTGGGCACCGCGCTTGCCGCGACGCTGATGCGCCACACCCGTTCCGCCATGTTGAGCGTGATGAGCAGTGACTATGTCCGCACCGCCCGCGCCAAAGGGTTGGTTGAGCGCAAAGTCATCCTTAAACACGCCTTTCGCAACGCGCTGACGCCGATCGTTACCCTGACCGCCCTGCTCTTTGGTGAGTTGATCGCGGGCGCGGTGCTGACCGAACAGATTTTCACCATCCCCGGCTTTGGCAAGCTTGTGGTCGATGCGGTGTTCAACCGGGATTACGCCGTGGTGCAGGGGATCGTGCTGGTCACCGCCGTCGGCTTCATCTTCATGAACCTGCTGGCCGATGTCGCCTATGTGCTGCTGAACCCCCGCCTGAGGAAGCAATAATGGCCCAACCTGCCACACCCATCACCATCGACGCCGAAAGTGCGGCTGATCCCGTTCTCTCGGCCCGTCCCGAGAACCGGGTCTGGAAGAAATTCCGCCACCACCGCAGCGCCATGCTGGGCGGGGTGCTGGTGGTTTTCTTCTGCTCCATCGCTTTGCTGGCACCGCTGCTGCCGATCCCCGACCCGTCTGCTACCGACTGGGGCGCGGTGCGCAAAGGGCCGTCCGCCGCGCATTGGATGGGCACCGACGAGCTGGGCCGCGATGTGCTGAGCCGTCTGATCTGGGGGGCACAGGCATCCCTTCTTGCGGGTGTCGTTTCTGTCGCCATCGCGCTAGGGCTTGGCGTGCCCCTTGGCATCGTTGCGGGTTATTTCGGTGGTTGGACGGATGCGGTGATCTCGCGCTGCACCGAGGCCCTGCTGGCTGCGCCCTTCCTTATCCTCGCCATCGCGCTGGCCGCGTTTTTGGGGCCCAGCCTGACCAACGCTATGATTGCCATCGGCATCTCTGCCACGCCGATCTTCATCCGCCTGACCCGCGGTCAGGTGCTGAGCGTCGCCGCCGAGGATTACGTCGAGAGCGCGCGTGCCATTGGCCTGTCGACCCCACGCATCCTGCGCCGCTATATTTTCCCCAACGTGCTGCCGCCCGTGCTTGTGCAGGCCACGCTGACCGTCGCCACTGCGATCATCGCCGAAGCCTCCCTGTCCTTCCTTGGCCTCGGCCAGCAGCCCCCTGCGCCCTCTTGGGGCTCGATGCTGAACACGGCGAAAAACTTCCTCAATCAAGCGCCTTGGATGGCGCTCTGGCCCGGCATTGCGATCTTTATGGTCGTGCTTGGCTTTAACCTTCTCGGCGATGGTCTGCGCGATGCGCTGGACCCGCGCGAACACTGACCGGAGACGACATGACCACCTTCACCACCCGCCCCGAGATCCGCGGCTCCTTCGGTGTCACCACCTCAACTCATTGGATCGCCTCGACCGTGGGTTTTGGCATCCTCGAAAAAGGCGGCAATGCCTTTGACGCCGCCGTGGCTGCGGGTTTCGTTTTGCAGGTGGTCGAGCCGCATCTGAACGGCCCGGCGGGCGATCTGCCGATCATCTTTCACGACGCGGAGAAGAAGGCGACCAAGGTCGTCTGCGCCCAAGGGGTCAGCCCCGCCGCCGCCAAGCTGGAGCATTTTGAGGAACTCGGGCTTAAGCTAATCCCCGGCTCGGGGCTTCTGTCGACAGTGGTGCCCGGTGCCTTTGACGGCTGGATGCTGATGCTGCGCGACCATGGCACCATGGGCCTGCGCGACGTGCTGCAGCCCGCGATCGACTATGCCCGCGACGGGCATCCGGTGCTGCCGCGCGTGTCGAACACCATTAAGGGGCTGGCCGAATATTTCGCCGCCGAATGGCCCAGCTCCGCCGCCGTCTGGACGCCGGGCGGCGAAGCGCCAGAGCCGAATGCCAACTTCAAAAACCCCGATCTGGCCGCCGTCTATGAACGGATTCTGCGCGAGGCCGAAGCCGCAGGTGAGGACCGCAACGCGCAGATCGAGGCAGCGCGCAAAATCTGGTCCGAAGGGTTCGTGGCCGATGCAATTTTCGACTACCTCGAAGACGCCTGCGTGCATGACGTGTCAGAGCAAAAGAACAGCGCCCTCTTGGCGCGCCAAGACATGGCCAATTGGCAGGCCAGCTATGAAGACACGCTCACTTACGAATACCACGGCTGGACGGTGCACAAGACCCATGCATGGTCGCAGGGGCCAGTGTTTTTGCAAACCCTCGCCATCCTCAAACATTTCGATCTTGCCGGAATGGACCCGATGGGGGCCTCTTTCACCCATACGGTGATCGAGGCGATGAAACTTGCCTATGCTGACCGCGAGGCCTATTACGGCGACCCCGAACAGAGCATCATCCCGATGGAAGAACTGCTCTCTGACGCCTATAACGCTGAGCGCGCGAAACTGGTCAACGGAAAGGCTTCGCTAGAGCAACGCCCCGGCGTGATTGCGGGACTAGAGCATCTGGCCGAGCGTTATATCGAACGGGCTGCCCGTGATTTCGGCATCAAGAACGCCGCCCCCCAAGAGCCGACGATGGCCCATCTGACCGAAAAACGCGGCGATACCGTGCATCTTGATGTGATCGACCGTTGGGGCAATATGGTCTCGGCCACGCCTTCGGGCGGGTGGTTGCAAAGCAATCCGGTCGTGCCGGGGCTTGGCTTTCCGTTGAACTCGCGCGCGCAAATGTTTTGGCTTGAGCGCGGTTTGCCCACCTCCCTCGCCCCCGGTCGGCGTCCGCGCACCACATTGACCCCCTCCTTTGCCGAACATTCGGACGGGCGGCAGTTGGTTTTTGGCACACCGGGTGGCGACCAGCAGGATCAATGGCAGTTGATCTGGTTCCTGCGCTTTGTGCATCACGGGCTCGACCTGCAAGAAGGCATGGACGCGCCGCTGTTCCACACCATGCATTTTCAAAGCAGCTTCTACCCCCGCCAAGCCCTGCCCGGCGAGATGATGATCGAACCCAATGTCGGGCCTGCCGTAATCGATGGGCTGCGCGCACGGGGCCATATCGTCACCGTGGCCGAGCCTTGGTCAGTGGGGCGGATGACCGCCGCGCTGCGCCACCCCGATGGCAGCCTTCAGGCCGCCGCGACCCCCCGCCTCATGCAGGCCTATGCCGTAGGACGTTAACCCATGACCTATTCCATCATCGCCCGTGATCCTGACACCCATGAGATTGGCATCGCCGTCGCCAGCCGCTTTTTCGCCTGCGGTGCCGTCGTGCCTTACATCGGGCGGCGGGTCGCCGTGGCCACGCAGGCTTTCGTCAACCCGCTTTGGGGGACCGAAGGACGGCGCATGTTGGAAAGCGGCGACCCGGCCGAAGCTCTGCTGAAGGAATTCGCCGCACGCGACGCGGGGCGCGACATCCGCCAGTGCCACATGCTTGACGCCAAGGGCAATTTTGCCGCGCATACCGGCACGGGCTGTGTCGATTGGGCCGGGCACCGCGTAGGGACCATTCATTCGGTTGCGGGCAATATGCTGACCGGGCCGGAGGTTGTGGAGGCCACGTTTGAAACCTATGCCGCGCGCAGTGACTTGCCGATGGCCGAACGCCTGCTCGCCGCCATGCGCGCGGGCGAAGAGGCGGGCGGTGACAAACGCGGGCGTCAGGCGGCGGGGCTGGTGATCCACCGCGGGCAGGACCATGCCTATCTCGACCTGCGCGTCGACGATCACGGCGATCCGCTCAGCGAACTTGACCGGCTGCTTGAAGTCGCAGGAGAGCGCTACCTCCATGTGGCCGAAGCGATGCCAAGCCTCGACAATTTCTCGGGCACCTCTGATCGCGCGCCGATTGATGCCGCGATTGCGCGGGCCGAAGAGGCGCGCCGCGCCGCGGGGAAACCCAGCCGGTCGCAGGCGACAGATTTAGAGACAAAGAAAGATTAAATCGATGAACGCGCTAGACCTCGGCCAGCTTCTGCCCCTCCTCGCCATTGCGGTGACCGCCGGTATTTTCGGCGGTATCCTTGCGGGCCTGCTTGGCGTGGGCGGCGGTATTGTGATTGTGCCGGCGCTCTATCTGGCCCTGTCGACGGCGGGGATGGACCCGGCAATTACCATGCAGGTGGCTGTGGGTACGTCGCTGGCAACTATCGTCTTTACCTCTCTCTCCTCGGGCTATGGTCACTTCAAACGCGGCGCGATTGATATGGACTTGCTGAAACTCTGGGCGCCGTCGCTTTTGGTTGGCGTTGTCATCGGCGCGCTTTTGGGGGGCTATGTCTCAGGGCTGATTCTCGTTGCGGTCTTTGCCACCGTTGCAGCCCTCGTCGCCCTCGACATGATCCTTCGCAAGACCAAGGACGACCCGACGCCGCGTGGCTTTGCCAAGCCGATCTGGGCAGTGCTGGGCGTTGTGACGGGCGGGCTGTCGGCGATGATGGGCATCGGAGGCGGCACCATCGGCGTGCCGTTGCTAAACTTTCTGGGCTATGACATCCGCCGCGCCGTTGGCACCTCTGCCGCGATCGGCTTTATCATTGGGCTGCCCGGTGCGGTGGTCTATGCGCTGACCGGGCTTGGTGCCGAGGGGCTGCCGCCCTTCTCGCTTGGCTATGTGAACCTTGCCGCTGCGGCGATCATCATCCCGCTGACCTCCAGCTTTGCCCATGTCGGTGTGAAATTGGCACATAGCATCCCGCGCCGTGCGCTTCGGTTTGCCTTCGGAATTTTCCTAATGATAACGTCTTTGCGTATGTTGTTTGATCTATTCGAAGTGTTTTCCAAGTCATGACCCAGAATCCCCAGCCTGCCCCAAGAGAAGACGAGTTGGCCGAGCGGCTGCGCAGCGCGATCCGGCAGGGGGATATTCTTAACGATGGGCGCATGCCGCCCGAACGAACACTGGCTGAGCATCTGGGCGTGAGCCGTGCGCGGTTGCGGCTGGCCCTCGGCCTTCTGCAAGAAGACGGCACGATCTACCGCCGCCACGGCCAAGGCACATTCGCCACACCGCCGCCCGCCACCAATGCCGACAGCCTGCGCCATCTCGCGCGGCAGGTGACGCCAAGCGATGTGATGGAAGTGCGCCTTGAGGTTGAACCTGCCCTTGCCGCCCTCGCTGCCGACCGCGCTCGCCCGCAAGAGATCGAACGGCTGGACCAGTTGATGCGCGCCACGCTGAACCTCAGTGACCCGGACGCCTATGAGGCGGCGGATGACATGTTTCACTATAAGATTGCTGAAATGGCGCGGAATCCGTTGTTCCTCACGGTCTACGAATCCATCCGCGCTGTGCGACGCGAAGTGGCTTGGACCTCCCGCCGCCGCACCTATCACGCGCCTGAAACGCTGCAGGTCCTCGGCGAGCAGCATATGACGCTGAACGACGCCATCGCCCGGCGCGACTCCCTCGGCGCGGCTTCGGCGATGGAGCAGCATCTGCTGACCGTGTCCAAAACCCTGCTGCGCGACCGGGTGCGTAAGATCGAACTCGATCTTTAAGCGGCACGCGCGCCCTATCTTATGTTACGTTCAATCGCGGTGACGCTTGCCTTGCTTTGGGGTGGGTTGTTACAGCTATATGACAAAACTGTTGGTGCGCGCGCCGGAATAGCTTGCAAACGAAACTGTTCGATGTTCGTATCCGCGCATTATTGTATTCCGCGCCACATGCGCGGTTTTCTCAGGGAGGAGAACGCAATGTCTCATAAATACCTATTCGCCGCCGGTCTCACCGCGGCCTTCACACTCACGGGCAGCTTTGCCTTCGCGCAAGAAGACTGCGAGCGCGGCCAGCTGGACAAGATGTTCTGCGATGTCGACGGTGATCTGGTCGCCGACGCGCCCACTGATCCCGAAATGCTGAAAGATCCTTCGACACTGGTTTTCGCCTATACCCCCGTCGAAGACCCGGCGATCTACGAAGACATCTGGACTCCCTTTATCGAGCATCTCGAAGAGGTCACCGGCAAAGACGTGCAGTTCTTCGCCGTGCAGTCGAACTCAGCCGAGGTCGAAGCCATGCGCTCGGGCCGTCTGCACATCGCGGGCTTCTCCACCGGGCCGACACCTTTCGCGGTGAACCTCGCGGGCGTTGAGCCCTTTGCGATCATGGGCGCGGATGACGGCCAGTTTGGCTACAAGCTGCAGGTCTACACACAAGCCGACAGCGACATCAAAGAGATGAAGGACCTCGCCGGCAAGCGCATCGCGCATACCTCGCCCACGTCGAACTCCGGCAACCAAGCGCCCCGCGCGCTGTTCCCCGATCTGGGCGTTGTGCCCGATGAAGACTACGAAGTGACCTATTCGGGCAGCCACGACCAGTCCATGCTGGGTGTTGTCGCGGGCGACTATGACGCGGCGCCTGTGGCCTCCGAAGTGGTCGACCGTATGGCTGAGCGTGGTCTCTATGACCCTGAAGACGTGCGCATCGTCTGGGAAAGCGATCCCTTCCCGACAACCTCTTACGGTGTCGCGCATGACCTCGCGCCCGAGCTGAAGGACAAGATCAAGGAAGCCTTCTTCTCCTTCGACTTCGAGGGCACCGCATTGGGTGAAGAATTCGCGGGCGTGAGCAAGTTCATCCCGATCACCTACAAGGATCAGTGGGCCGTGATCCGTCAGATCCAAAAGGCGAACGGTGTCGAGTACACGCCCCAAGGTCTAGCGGCTGAATAATCGTTTAACGTCAGGGCCGGCAAACAAGTCGGCCCTGCACACAAGGTATCCTACATGTTGAAAATTACCGACCTCGTGAAGCGCTATGGCAGCGGTGATCCGGTGCTGAAAAACCTCGACTTGACGATCGAGGGCGAAAGCGTCGTTTCGATCATCGGTTCCTCCGGCGCGGGCAAATCCACATTGCTGCGCTGCATCAACCGCTTGGTGGAGCCGAACACGGGGTCGATCAACCTCAACGGCACCGAACTGACCAGCCTGCGAGGCCGCAACCTGCGCGCCGCGCGCCGCAAGATCGGCATGGTGTTTCAGGGCTTCAACCTCGTCGACCGTCTCACGGTGATGGAGAACGTCCAGTCCGGCCGCTTGGGCTATATCTCGACATGGGCCGCCGTGACCCGCCGCTACCCCAAGGCCGACATCCGCCGCGCCTATGAGCTAATGGAACGCGTCGGCATCGCGCAATACGCCAACACCCGCGCCGACCAGCTGTCGGGCGGTGAACGCCAGCGTGTCGGCGTGGTCCGCGCCCTGATGCAAGACCCCGACATTCTGCTGGCCGATGAGCCGACCGCCTCGCTCGACCCCAAGACATCCGAGCAGATCATGGGCCTGCTGCGCGATCTCGCCGGTGAGCTGAAGTTGCCGGTATTGATCAACATCCATAACGTGACCGAGGCCAAGGAATACACCGACCGCATCGTCGGCATGCGCTATGGCCGGATCATCTTCGACGACGTACCCGCCAAGCTTGACCAAGAGGCGATGGACAAGATCTATGCCGGCAGCCCGCATGCCGACCGCGCCCAAGGCGCGGACAGTGGGGCCGCAGCATGAGCGCCCCCCGCGACACTTGGAAAAAACCGCCCTTCATCGCCAACCCGGCTCTGCGGTGGGCGGTGATCCTCGGCGCTGTGGCCTATTTCGTCTGGGTCGGCACCACCATGCCGGTCGACTGGAACCGCGTCGTCGAAGGCTTTGGCCGCGCCGGGCGCATCTTTGGCGGGGCCTTCCCGCCCAGTTTCGAACGGTCGGGCCTGCTGATCGACGGCTTTCTCGAAAGCCTGAAAATCGCCATCCTCGCCACCGCGGGCGGCGTGCTTCTGTCGATCCCCATCGCCTTCATGGCAGCCCGCAACGTGGCGCCGAAGCCGATCTTCTACCTCGGCCGCGCCATCATCATCGTGGCGCGCAGCTTTCACCCGGTGATCGTCGCGATCCTCTTCGTCAAGGCCGTGGGCTTCGGCCCCTTCGCCGGGGTGCTGACGCTGATCGTCTACTCCGTGGGCTTCGTCGCCAAGATGCTGGCCGAGCGGATTGAGGAGATCGACTTCGGCCAAGTCGAAGCCCTGCGCGCCGCCGGGGCACCCTATTTCTCGACGCTGAGCTACGCAATCTTCCCGCAGATCATGCCACGCCAAATCGGTCTCACGATCTACCAGCTTGACAGCAACCTGCGCGCTTCGGCCGTGGTCGGCATCGTCGGTGCCGGCGGCATTGGCGCGACGCTGGCCAATGCCTTTGGTCGCTATGACTATGACTTTGCGCTGGCCATCACCATGGTCATCGTCGGTGTGATCCTTGTCTCCGAAGCCGTCAGCGGCGTGATCAGAAAGCGCATCCAATGACGACCCTTGCAGAGAAATTCGGCCGCGACGACTGGACCCGCTTCACCCTGCGCCAGCGCATGACGCGCTACGGCGTGATCTTTGGCTGCGCGCTCGGCATCGCTTGGGCGCTGACCTCGATCGAGGTCATCTGGGCTTGGGTCTGGGGCGCGCCAGAGCAGATCGGCGACCTTTTCGGCCGCATGTATCCGCCTGACCCCAGCAACCTCGAAACCATTCTCAAGGTGCTTTGGGACACGGTGAACATCGCCACTTTCGCCACCACCTTTGCGGTGCTGCTATCGCTGCCAGTCGCCTATATCGCGGCGCAGAATACCACACCGAACCGCGCCACGCTCTGGCTCGGGCGGCTGATCCTCGTGACCTCGCGCTCAGTGAACACGATCATCTGGGCACTGCTCTTCGTCGCGATCTTTGGCCCCGGCGTGGTGGCGGGCATCCTCGCGATCATGTTCCGCTCCATCGGCTTTGTCGGCAAATTGCTGGGCGAGGCGATTGAAGAGATCGACAAACGCCCCGTCGAAGCACTCGAAGCCACAGGCGCCTCGCGTTTCAAGGTCATCGCCTATGCCATCGTCCCGCAGGTCATGCCGACCTTCTGGGCGGTCTCTATTCTGCGGTGGGACATCAACCTGCGCGAATCCACCGTTCTAGGCCTCGTCGGCGCGGGCGGCATCGGGATCATCCTGCAGGGGGCCATCGACACCTTCAACTGGCCCGAGGTCGCCACGATCCTCATCGCGATCATCGTGCTTGTGATTATTGGCGAGGTCATCTCGGCTTTCCTGCGCCGCCGCATCCTGTGAGCGCCGCGATTGACCCCGCGCGGGCGCTGGCCGAATACCAGCGCCTGCGCCCCCGCTTGCCCGCCTGCGATACGCAAGGCGCGGGAAGAGTTGCGGCACGCTTTCTCGATATCGTCGCTCCCTATGACCTTATCTTGTTCGACGCCTACGGCGTGCTTAACGTCGGCGAGACTGCCATTGATGGAGCCGCGCAGACCATCGCCGCCCTGCGCGATATGGGCAAATCGGTCATGGTCGTTAGCAACTCCGCCGCCTACCCCAAGGCGCATATGATGGACCGCTACGCCCGCCTTGGCTTTGATTTCACGCTTGATGAGGTGGTCACCAGCCGCGAAGCGCTCTTGCACCACGTTGCGCAAGAGCCTACGCGCCACTGGGGCGTGATGTTGAACCCCGATAAAGACATGGGCGAAATTGCTGACCTTGGCGCGACCGTTCTGGCCGATGACCCAGCGGTCTATGATCGGGCCGAAGGATTCCTTCTGGTCGGGGCGGACGGATGGACGGCTGCGCGGCAAGAGATGTTGGAAGCGAGCCTAGCCCGCCACTCCCGGCCCGTTTTCGTCGGCAACCCCGATCTCGTCGCCCCGCGCGAGGATGGTCTGTCGCTCGAACCCGGATGGTTCGCGCATGGCCTGATCGACGCAACCGGCGCCTCGGTGCACTTCTGCGGAAAGCCTTTCCCGGATATTTTCGATCTCGCTCTCGCGCGATGCAGCGCCATCGACCCTGCTCGCGTGCTAATGGTGGGCGACACGCTTCACACCGATATCCTTGGCAGTGCGCAGGCGGGTTTTGCCACGGCATTAGTCACCGGGCACGGCTCTCTCTTAGGTTTGGATGTAAGCGCGGCGATCAAGGACTCTGGTATCGCGCCCGATTATATCGTCAGCAAGATCTGACCCGAAAGGCTGTGGAAACATTGTCCACAAAGCACCTGCACCCCATTGCCATTTTAACCATCCATCGCTAGCAGTTTTCATGACCTTGTTAATAAGATCGCTGGAGGATACAAAATGTTCAAAATCACCACGCCCACGGCAATTTTCGCCACTTTGGCCGCGCTCACCGGGGGAGCACTGAGCGCCGAAACCGAAGTCAAGATCGGCTACGCCCTCGCCCCCGACAGCCACTACGGCGTCGCGGCGCAGAAGTGGCAGGAAGTCGTCGAGGCTGAGACCGACGGCAAGTTCACCTTCCGCCATTTCCCATCCTCGGGTCTGGGCGGTGAGCGCGAGGTCGTCGAGGGCCTGCAGCTTGGCACCGTTGAGGCGACCATCGTCTCCACTGGCACGCTCAGCAACTTTGTCCCCGCCACCGGCGTGACCGACATTCCTTTCCTGTTCCGCAGCCTTGACCACGCGCGCCGCGTGCTCGACGGCCCAATCGGTCAGGACATCCTTGCTGAATTCGACAGCGCGGGCATGGTGGCACTGGCTTGGGGTGAGCAGGGCTTCCGCCACATCACCAACAACCGCAACGCGATTGAAACTCCCGAAGACATCGCGGGCATGAAGCTGCGCACCATGGAAAACCCGGTGCACCTTGATGCTTTCAACGCCGCCGGTGCCGCCCCCACCCCGATGGCATGGCCCGAGGTGATCAGCTCGCTCCAGCAGGGCACCATCGACGGGCAAGAAAACCCGCTGTCGGTGATTGTCTCGGTGAAACTGGACGAAGTGCAGAAGTACCTGACGCTTTCGGGCCACGTCTATTCGCCCGCTATGCTGTTGGTTTCCAAGCCGTTCTGGGAAGGCCTGTCTGACGAAGACAAAGCCGCCTTTGAGAAGGGTGCGACCGAGGCCGTCGCCGCCATGCGCGCCTTTGTGGATGATGTGGAGCAGAGCGGCGTCGCGACCCTGAAAGAGCGCGGCATGGAAGTGAATGAGCTCACCGAAGAGCAAAAAGCAACCTTCCGCGCCTCCATCGAGAGCGCCTATGAAGGCTACTATGAGACCTACGGTAAAGAGCTGATCGACCAAATCGCCGCGACTGAGTAATCACGTCGTTAAAAGAAAAGGCGGCCGGAAGCAGCGCTTCCGGCCGTTTTGCACGGGAGGGGAAACCATGCGCAGATTGGAACAGCTATTCGTCAATGTGAACGCCGCTGTGGTGATCGCCTGCCTGACGGGGATGGTCTTGGTCGTCGGGGCCAATGTCGCCCTGCGGTTCAGCACCAATCATTCGCTGTCATGGTCTGATGAATCCGCCCGCTATCTGATGATCTGGATGGCGTTCCTCGGGGCCGGGCTGGCCCTGCGCCAAGGCGGTCATGTGGCGATCACCAATCTGCATGACGTGATGAGCACCCGGGTGCAGCGCATTCTGCGCGTTGTCATCGTGCTGGTGCTGCTGTTTTTCTTTGCCTTCATGGTCAAGGTCGGCTGGGACTATATGCAGCGCGCGCAGTACCAGATGACCCCGGCGATGCGCCTGTCGTTTCGCTATGTCTATGCAGCTATGCCGGTCGGGTTCACCTTGCTGATCGTGCATCTGCTGCTGATCGCGCGGCCCTTTATCATGGCGGGCCACTATCATCAGCCCGATGGTCAAACCGAAAACATGCCGGGAGCCGCCAATGGCTGAGATCCTCTTCGTCTCGCTTTTCGTGCTTATGGTGCTGGGGCTGCCCGTGGCCTTTGCCATGGCCATCTCGGTTTTCGCGGCGATTGGCTTGGGCAGTTCCTATCCGCAAATCGTCGTGGTGAAAGAGATGTTCTCGGGCCTCGACAGTTTCCCGTTGCTTGCGGTCCCTTTCTTCATCCTCGCCGCCGAGATCATGACCGGCGGGGCAATCACGCACACGCTGCTTCGCTTTGCCGCTCAGTTCGTCGGGCATCTGCGCGGGGGGCTGGGCTATGCCAATGTGATCTCCTCCACCATGTTCGCGGGCATCTCCGGCTCGGCCTTGGCCGATGCAGCGGGCCCGGGGGCGATGATGATCCGCATGATGGAGAAAGGCGGCTACGATCGCTCATACGCCGGAGCGCTGACGATTTCGTCTGCTGTCGTTGGGCCGATCATTCCGCCGTCCATCGTGATGATTATCTACGCGCTGCAGGATCAGGAGGTATCGGTCGGGTCGCTTTTCATGGCGGGTGTCGTTCCGGGGCTTTTGCTGGCCGCGGGGAGCCTTGCCGCCAATGGTTGGGTCAGCTGGAAGCGCGATTACCGCAGCGAAGATGCCCGCCCCGCGCGGGCGCAGATGTGGCGCAATACTCTCATGGCGCTGCCAGCGCTTGGGCTGATCGTGTTGATCGTCGGCGGCATTCGGGGCGGTATCTTTACCCCGACTGAGGCCTCAGTCATCGCGGTTTTCTATGCGCTCTTTTGCGGGTTCTTTGTCTACCGCGCGCTGCGTCTGCGGGATCTGCCGGGACTGATCCTACGCGCCGCGCTGATCTCTTCGGCGGTGCTGTTGATCCTCGGGGCGGCGCGGGCCTTTGCATGGGTGCTGGTGATCGAAGGCGTGCCACAGTTTCTGGCCGAAACGATCATCTCATGGGAGCTGTCGCCAATCCTGTTCCTTTTGGCGGTCAACGTGCTGCTGCTGCTATTCGGACTGTTCATGGATCCGCTGCCAGGAGTGATGATCTTGGTGCCGATCTTGGCTCCTATCAGCCACGCCCTCGGCATTGCGCCGGATCATTTCGCCATCGTCGTGATCGTGAACCTCACTCTGGGGCTTACGACACCGCCGGTGGGAAGCCTGATCTTCGTGGTGTCCTCGGCGGTGAACCTGCGTCCCGCAGCGCTGATCCGCGAGATGCCACCGTTCTTTCTGGCGAACTTTGTCGTGTTGATGCTGCTGACCTTCGTGCCAGTGCTGAGCACATGGTTGCCGAAAATCAGCGGCTTCTAAAGCGGACCGCCCGGCGGTGAGGCCGGGCGGCTTCCAAATCATTCCGTTTGGATCCAAACCGCCTTGGTATCCAGATAGGCGTGAAGATGCTCGATCCCGCCTTCCTTGCCATAGCCCGACATCTTCAAGCCCCCAAAAGGCACCGCCGGATCAATCGCGTGGTACATGTTCACCCAGACCGAGCCTGCTTTCAGCCGTTTCACCGTCCGATGCGCAGTGCTCAGATCGCGGGTAAAGATGCCTGCCGCCAGACCGTAGGGCGTGGCATTGGCGCGCTCGATCACCTCTTCCATTGTGTCGAATGGCAGGACCGAGATCACGGGGCCGAAAATCTCCTCCCGCGCGATAGTCATGTCGTCGGTCACATCGGCAAAGATCACCGGCTCAAGGAAGTTACCGCCGTCATAGCTCTCCCCCTCGGGCCGTGCCCCGCCCGTGACCAGCCGGGCGCCTTCGGCCTTGCCCGCAGCAATATAGCCCTCGACCTTTTCAGTCTGCACGCGGTTGATCAGCGGGCCAAGGTCCGTGCCCTCATCCAAGCCATGCCCAATCTTTAGCCCCCGCGCGAAAGCGGCGAGCCTCTCGATGAACTCATCCTGAATTTCGCGCGCCACGAACAGCCGCGAACCAGCAATACAAATCTGCCCCGAATGCGCGTAGACCGCCATCGCCGCTACCGGCACGGCCTTATCAATATCCGCATCCTTGCAAATGATCAGCGGAGATTTCCCGCCCAACTCCAACGTGATCCGCTTGAGGTTTTCAACGCCAGCGCGGGCAATCGTCTTGCCCGTGGCAGTCGAACCGGTGAAGACCACTTTGTTCACGTCCTCATGTTCGGCCAGACGCGCGCCCGCTTCGCGGCCCGTGCCGGTGACCACGTTGACCACCCCATCGGGCACGCCTGCCTCTTGCATCAACTTCGCGATCATCAAGGGCGTCAGCGGCGCGTCTTCGGAGGGCTTCAACACCACGGTGCAGCCCGTCGCCAGTGCGGGCGCGATTTTCCAGATTGAGGCGGCGGTCGGGGCGTTCCAAGGGATAATCGCCCCCACCACGCCCACCGGCTCGCGCGTAGTAAAAGAGAACATCGATTGCGAGACCGAGTTTTCGATCACATCGCCATGCAGCGCCACGGCCTGCCCCGCGTAGAACCGCAGCATCCCGATCACCCGGCGTTTGTTGCCCATGGTCCGCGCCAGCGGCAGACCCATATCGGCGGTGTCCGACACACAGAGCTTTTCCCAATCGCGCTCCATCACATCGGCAATGCGCAAAAGCACCTCTTGCCGGTCATAGGGCGTGAAGGTCGACCACTCCCCCTCGAATGCCCGACGCGCGGCAGCGACGGCGGCATCGACATCCTCGGCCCCGCCACGCGGCACCGTCGCCAGCGCCCGGTTTGAGGCGGGATCGACCACGTTCAGCACCTCACCCGAACGCGCGGGCACATCCTTGCCGTCGATGAACATTGGGCAGAACTGCCCGTGATAAAGGGTCTCGGCGATCTGGTGGGGGTCGAAGGTCAAAGTCATATTAGCCTCATTCAATCAATGCGCCATTCCTATCAAGCGCCGTGTCGGTTTCAAATATACAAAGCCCTGTTTGGCCGAGAAAATCCGCCCCACCCGCGTTGCGCCGTGACGGGCCGCACGGTAGAACTTTCCCCAAGGGAACCGCGCGCAGGAGTGGCGGTGGCAAGCGGAGGAAAATCCATGAAAATCGGTATGATCGGTGTCGGCCTGATGGGCCACGGAATTGCCCGCAACGTGATGCGGCGCGGGGGTTTTGCGCTTGGCTATTTCGATCACCCCGGCAACCAGCCGACCGATGAGTTGGACGGGCTTGGAGCCACGGCCTTCGACAGTCTATCGGACCTTGCGGCAGCCTCAGATGTGATCATCCTCTGCGTTACCGGCTCGCCCCAGGTCGAAGGGATCCTGACTGGCGAGAGCGGCGTAATCGCGAGGCTGAAGCCCAGCACGGTAGTCGTCGATTGCTCAACCTCCTTGCCCGCCTCGACGCTGAAGATGGCCGAAGCGGTCAAGGCGGCGGGGGGCGATTTCGTTGACGCACCGATGACCCGGACCGCGCAATTCGCCCATGAGGGGAAGCTGAACTTGCTGGTCGGGGGTGATGCCGCTGTTGTTGAGAAGGTCTCTCCGGTTCTCGCCTCCTTCACCGAAGAGGTGAAACATGTGGGTGAGGTCAGCGCAGGCCACCGCCTGAAACTGCTGCACAACTACGTTTCGGTTGGCTTTATGTCGCTGCTCGCCGAAGCCGCCGCGCAATCGGCCGATGCGGGTATTGATCCGCAGAGTTTCGTGGATGTCTTGGCGGGTGGCGGCGGGGCCAGTGTCGCGCTTGATCGGCTGTCGCCCTTCATCGTAAACGGCGACCGCAAGGCGCTGCCCTTTGCGATCAGCAACGCGTTGAAGGATTTCGACTATTATCGGCAGATGTCCGCCCAAGCCGGCGCGCAGGTCGAGATTGCCGACGGGGTTTACAGCGCCTTGTCTAAGGTCGTCGAAAAGGGCGCGGGCGACGCCTATGTGCCTGAGCTGGTTCAGCATTTCCGCAAGGACTGAGGATCAGCGTCAGAGCGTCAGCGTCCCGATGCTCGAACCGCCACAAACGAAAAGCGTCTGGCCGGTGACGAAACTACTGGCCGGATCGCAGAAGAAGAGAAAGGCGTTGGTCACGTCCTCCACCTGCCCCAAACGGCCCACCGGGATGCGTTTTGCAAGCTCCGCTTCGCGTTCGCTTTCTTTCGGGATGATGCCCCAGAAGTTGTCAGTCTGCACCGGGCCGGGGGCCACGACATTTACGGTGATCCCATGCGGCGCAAGCTCCAGCGCCCAGGTGCGCGCCATGCCGATCATCCCGGCTTTCGACGCCGAATAGGCGGTGCGCGTCGGGGCGCCCAAGGCGGCGCGCGAGGCGTTGAACATCACCCGGCCAAAACCGCGTTCTTTCATGGCGGGCAGGAAGGCTTGCAGCAGCGTCAGGGCCGAGCCGAGGTGCAGTTGGGCAAGTCCAGTGATGTCCTCGGGCTTGGCGTCTTCGATGAGATTGGGCCAGATCAACCCGGCGTTATGCACCAGATGGGTCACGTCATAACGCGCGGCGATGTCGGCGGCCACGGCAGCGACGGAGGCGGGATCGAGCAGGTCGGCTTCGATATGCTCAACGCCCTCGGCCTCCCATTCCGGCTTGCCGCGCGCGATGGAAACCACCCGATAGCCGCGCTCCAGCAGACGCTGCGCCAAATCGGCACCGATGCCCTTGCTGCCCCCGGTGATGACGGCGGTGTAATGGCTCATGGTCTCTCTCCCGGTATCAGCGCCAGCACCCGCAAGGGGCTGCCGGTCCCGCCTTTAATCTTGAGCGGCGGTGCAATCAGCATGGCCCCCGTGGGCGGCAGTTGGTCGAGGTTGCACAGACATTGCAGCCCGTATTTGCCCGCCCCATGCAGCAGGTAGTGCGCCGGGAATGGCGGGTCGTAATGCATCCCCTGCCCCGCGTCGGTGCCGACGGTCTCGGTGCCAAAGCCGCGAATGCCGCGCTCTAGCAGCAGTTCGATGGCAGAGGGTGTGGGGCCTGGCGAATGGGCACCGTCCTCGCGCATGTTCAGGTAATCCGCGCCGCTACGCTTTGACCAGTCGGTGCGCATAAGCACCCAAACGTCTGCCGGGATCGTGCCATGCTTGGCTTCCCAATCGCGGATGATCTCGGGCGTTAGTTCAAAGTCATCGTCCTGCCGTACCCCCTCTGAGCAGTCGATCACAACCACCGGGCCGATGAAGGCCTCGGGTGGGATTTCATCGACTGCACCATTCGCCACGTCCCTGCCCGAAACCCAGTGGATCGGCGCGTCGAAATGGGTGCCGGTGTGTTCATTAAGCGTCAGGTTATGCCACTTCCACGCCGGGCCGCGATGGTCATAGGCCGAGACCTCTTCCATCCGGAAGCGCGCACATTGGCCGAACTCTGGCGGCAAGACGATGACCGGGAAATCAGGGTCCAGCCGATGGGTCAGATCGATGACCCGCGCCGCGCCGCTTGCCAGCGCATCGACCAGTGCTGTGATTGCATCGCTCATGACCCGTTCCCCCGCATCTCGCGTTCCATCAGCGCCGGATCGTCCAGCCAGCGGGCCAGAGCATCTTTGGCCACATCACCGCAAGCAACCTCCTCCAGCCCGTTGATCAAGCCACTCACCACCGTCCGCGCCAGCACGCGGGGGGAGACTTTGGGCGGCGGCAAAGGCTGGTGCCATTCATCATCCACAGGCCCGGTATAGACATTCATCACCCGCAATCCGGAACCAGAAAACTCTGCGCGAAGAGTCTGGCTGAGCGACCGCGCCGCCGCCTGCGAGGCATCAAAGCCGCCAAATCCGGCTGCAGGTGCCAGCGCCCCCACTGACAAAAGGTTCACCCAGGCCACCGCTGAATTTACCCCGTCCGCTGTACGCGACGCCATCGCCGGGCCAAAGCCCTGCGCGAGCCGCAACAGGCCCAGCACATTGGTCTCCATCCCGTCGCGGGCAGAGATCGTATCGCCGCCCAGCACCCCGCCGGGACGGATGAACTGCGCGGTGTTAATCAGGATATCGACCTTGCCGCCGATCTCTGCCGCGAGGCGCGAAACGGAGGCGGCATCGGTCACGTCAAGCGGCATGAGGCTGACGTTCTCCATCTCCTCTAACACCGCGCGGCCGTCCCATCGCCGCCAGTGCTCCGGCTCACCAAGGAAGATCTGCGCCGCCCCCGCTTTCAGAAGCGCTTGGGCCAGTGGCGGGGCTAAGGGGGAGCGGGCATCGGTGATCAGCACCCGGCGGTGCTTTGGGTCACTCGACATCGCGCGCAGCATGGGATCGTCTTGCATGAATTCGCTTTCCTTTTGCGGCAAGGCCACCATGACCCCCTGCCCGGCCCTGTCCAACTTGAGCACCAAACGGACGGGATCGCCGCGCCCGACATCGCCGTGTAAATGGCACACCGCCACCGGCCCGGCGGCGAGTTGCACCGTGCCGATCCGCCAAGGCAGTCGTTCTCGGAAGTAGGGGTCGGGTGAGACCCGGATTGTCGTTTCGGCCAACACCTCGCCAGTCGGATCAGTCTCGCGCCAATTGAGTGCTACCGACAGGCATTTGCAGCAGGCATCACGCGGCGGATATTGCACCGCCCCGCAGTCGGCGCAGTGTTGCAGCGCAAACTGCCCGCGCCCTGCGGCAATCGCCACCCCGAGTGCGGCGCGTGAGCGTTGTGCAGGCGGCAGGGTCGGGACGGTGCTGCGCTTTTGCGGGTTCTTCTTTTGCGGCGTCTTCAGGGGTTCGGTCATGCTTCGCCCCCTTCGATAATCGCCGCCGCGGAACAGACGCCCCGGTCGTAGTTGATCATGCCAAAGCCGGAAACCAACGCCCGCCGGGCGTTCGCCACCTGCGTGCCTTCAGCCTGCCCCGTCACCTGCCGGATCGCCTCAACCAGTCCCAGATAGCCGCCCGCAGCACCGGCTTGGCCAACCGACAGCTGCCCGCCAGAGGTGTTATGCGGGAAGTCCCCGGTGATGGTCAGATCGCGCTGGTGGACAAATCCCGCCCCCTCCCCCTTCGCGCAAAATCCAAGGTCTTCGAACTGCATCATCGAGATCACCGGATAGTCGTCATAGGTTTGCAGCAGGTCGACATCCTCCGGCCCATGACCCGCCATGTCGTAGAGTTCACTGATATCCACGCCCCAGCCGCCGCGCAGTTGCATCGGGTCTTCGGGATAGGCGTTGTGCCGCTCGATTGTGCCGCTGATCCGCGCAAAGGGCAGGTCGCGGCGCAGGGCTTCGTCTTCGTGCATGACCAGAAACGCCTCGGCCCCGGCGCAGGGCATCACACAGTCGAAAAGAGCGATAGGGTCAGAGATCATCCGCGCGTCAAGGTATTGGTCGAGGGTGAGCGGGGTCTTCATCAGTGCATTGGGGTAGTGCAGCGCATTGGCCCGTTGGGCCACGGCGATGCGGCCAAAGTCCTCTCGCGTGGCGCCGTATTCCTGCATATAGCGGTCCATCAGCAGGGCGAAACTCGCGTTGGGGCCGCCGAAGCCATAGGGAAAGGTCGCATCCATCGAAAAGCGCGAGAAGCCGCTGAGCAGGCTGCGAAAGCTGTCGATCCGGTTCGCGTCTCCCGCCACACAGGCGACCACATCCACGTCGCCCGCTTGCACCGCCCGCGCCGCACGGCGCAGGGCGACCACCCCGCTGGCCCCGCCCGTGGGCACGGTATCAAGCCAACGTGGACTAAGCCCCAGATGCTGGGTCAGCCCGACCGGCGTGTCGGGCGCGAGCGAGAAGCTGGAGACCGAGAAACCGTCTAGCTCGCCCGGCGCGATCCCGGCCTTGCCCAGCATCGCGCGCAGCGCGCGGGCGATCCACCAATGGGCGGTCTCATTGCTATAGCGGGCGTAGGGCACCGAGGTCGGCACCGCGAGGACGACGCGGTCGTAGCCCCTGCGCCTCATGCCGCCGTCCGTTTCTTCATCCCGCGCAGGTCCTGCGTGGCGGGATCGTTTAGCAGGTCGGCGGCCAGCGTTTTCAGCACCCCGCGTTGAAGTTTCTGCGTCGCGGTCAGCGGCAGCGCTTCGACAAAAGCAATGAAGCCGGGGGCTTTGTAATAGGCAAGTTGGGTGAGGCACCAGCGGGTGATGTCCTGCGCAAGGGCTGCCGGGTCAGCGCCTGCGTCCTTCGGCACGATACAGGCAAAAACCTCATCCCCCCGCACGGCATCGGGCACGGCCGCCACGGCGGCACTGGCCACGGCGGGGTGGCGCATAAGGGTCGATTCCACCTCGACCGCCGCGATGTTTTCGCCCGAGCGACGGATGACGTTTTTCTTGCGGTCGACGAAATACATCGCACCATCGGGGGCGCGGCGCACGATGTCGCCGGTGTGAAACCAACCATCTGTCCAAGCCTCATCCGTGGCTTCGGCATTCTTGAAGTAGCCCGCGAAGAACCCGCGCCGCGGGTCGGCACCGGCGCGGCGCACCAGCAGCTCGCCTTGATCGGCCTCTTGCCCGACATCGTCGAGCAGCCGGACCTCCAGCCCCCCTTCGGGCGCGCCGAGACAGCTTTCCCCCACGCGGCGCGGTTCGCGATTGGCGCAGATCACGGCACCCGCGCCGGTTTCGGTCATAGCCCAAGCCTCGACCAGCGGAAAACCGAAACGCGCCTCGAAGGCGGCGTGCAATTTCGGGTCCACCCCCGCGCCGAAGCCAAAGCGCACGGAATGGTCACGGTCGGTTTCGCTTGCTTCGGCCCCCATCAACATCGACGGCATCACGCCGAGGTAGTGCAGACAGGTCGCGCCCGAAGCCCGGACCGAAGCCCACCAACTGCGCGGGTGGAAGCGGTCAAGCGCGGTCAGGCAGCCGCCCACGGCAATCATCGCCATGAAGGAATAGGCCATCGCGTTCATGTGGAAGATCGGCAGCGGCGTGATCATGCGCTCGCGGTCTCGCGACAGGGCGCAGAGCCCGCCGGTGTCTGCGTACCAGCGTCCGGCATCTAGGAAATAGGTGTTGGTCAAGATGCAGCCTTTGGGCTGGCCCGTGGTGCCGGAGGTGTAGAGAAGTGCGGCTTCCGCCTCCTCCGCGCCGCCCTCCCTCGCCGCGATGGCCGTGGTCGTGACCGGCATAGGGAGAGGGTCGCCCGGTGCAATCACGGGCATGTCGCGCCCGGCTTGCTCTGCTGCCGCACGCAGATCATTGCCCCGTGCAGGGATCGCCATGGCCAAGACCGGCTCGGCATGGTCGATCATATAGCTGAGCTCCGTCGCCCGCAGGTCGGGGTTCACCGGCACGACCGACAGGCCCAAGCCGTTCAGCGCCAGCCACCAAAGGAAAAACGCAGGGCGGTTCTCCATCAGCAGCATCACGCGTTGCCCGGGCAGATAACCCGCCGCCGAGATGCGCTTGCGCAGGGCCGCAACCTCACGCGCGGCTTCAGCATAAGTCACCTCCCCCGCCGCGATGCCGTAGATGTCCGCCGTTTCCGGCAGGACATTCAGAAATCCCCGTTCGGGATACCGCGCGGCGGTGTCTTCAAAGGCCGCGAAGACCGTCTCAGTCTCCGCCCCGATCATGGCAGCAACTGGATGTTGCGGAAGGCCGCGTCGCAGTTGACGATATCGACCCGTTTGTTGGCGATGCGCAACCGCCCCTCGACCAGCGCCAACTCATGCCGCGCGGTGACGGCGAGCAGTTGCTGCTCGTCCAGCCGCGTCTCGACGTAGTGCATGAAGGTGGTCGTGACGAAACGCCCGGCTTCCGTGTCCATCTCATCCACGAAGGGACGCTGGATCACATGATGGCAGCGGCTTTTGGGTTTTTGGCTGAAGGTTCGTGCGCCGTTAAGCCGTTCGACGCGCAGTTTCAGCATGAACATATCCTCATACATCAACGAGGTCTGATTGATCGGATCGGTCTGTTGATAGTCCAGCGGCATCCAGTAATGCCCATCTGGCAGCCAGAGGTCGAGCCATTCGGTATAGCGCCCCTCGCCCAACATGCGCACTTCGTCATAAATGAAGTCGATCAGGGTTTCGCGCGTCACACTCATTCCGCCGCCTCCGTCTTTTGGCACATGGTCATGAACTTGACCCAAGCGTGAAATTGGTTGCGCATTTGGCGCTCGGTTGTGCCGTTTTCGACCGCTTCGACCTCGAAATCCTCGTCCTCTTCGATCAGCCGTTGGATGTTCACCCATTCCAAACCGTCGACCATCAGCCCTTCCTGCGCGCGCTCGTACATTTCCAGATCGTCGTGGCCGACGATGGAGGTGGGCGCGTTGATCATGCGGTTGTACATCGCGGTGCGGGCGGTCAGCTCATCCGGGGCATCGACGAGGCGGTAGATGTAGCTTTCCACCACGGTCCGATCGGCAGCGATGGGGATGAAAACGCGCAGCTGCTGGATCGGGCCTTTGATCATGATGTTGGGGAAATAGACCGTATTGTGGCGGTTCTCATCCAAGATCGCCTTGGCTTTCTCCTCTCCATAGCTTTCGCAGAGCGCCTCGAAATAGCCGGGGATGGCGGCGTAATCCGAGTGGATCGAATGGTTTACGCCAGTGTGCCCGTGGCCATTGGGCCAGGTGCGGATGCCCATGCCTTCGAAGAATTCGTAAGGCGACATGAAAGGGGCGATGATCTCCATCGCGGGGGGTTTGGGCGCATCCTCGGGGAGGCCCAGTTCTTCGTAGAGCTTCACCGCCGTCCCGGCTGAGCTTTCGTGGGCCACCATCGGGTGGCAGGTGTCGGTCTGGTTTTCGACCAGCATCTTCCAGTTGCAATGGTGCATGTAGCGCAGCGGCGGGCCGACGACTTCGAGCCGTCCGGCGGGGGAGCGGTCAACCATATTGTCGAGTGACGACAGGCTCTTGCCAAAGAACTCTTCGAAACTCATGCCCTCGTCGGCGAGCCGGGCGAAGATGAAGCCACGGTAGTTCTTCACATCGCCAACGCTGCGCATGCCCTTGCCGCTGTCGGTCTCCTCCAGCCCGGTATTTTGGTAGCCTTTTTTGAGCGGGATCGCCAAAAGGCAACCGTCGGTTTTGAAGCTCCATGCATGATAGGGGCAGCGGAAGAACTTGCCGGTGTTGCCCTGCCTATCGATCACGATCTTGGTGCCTTTGTGGGGGCAACGGTTTAGCAGGACATGGATGTCGCCCGTCGAATGGCGCACCTGAATGACCGGCTGTGTGCCTATGTGGGTGCTGAAATAATCGCCCTTGTTCGGGGTCTGGCTCTCATGGCCAACAAAGACCCAAGCATTGGCGAAGAGATGCTTCATCTCCTGCTGGAACACCTCTTGATCGGTGTAGATATCGCGGTGCACCTGATGTGGCTGCACGAGGGCGGCCAGTGCCGCCGGGCTGTCGTAACGTCCCATAAGTTCCTCCCTCAGATGTCGAGTACAAGACGCGGTGACTTGGCGCGGCTGACGCAGATTTGCATGACGTTGCCTGCGGCGCGTTCGGCCTCAGACAGCACCACGTCGCGGTGATCGGGGGTGCCGCTGATGACGTCGCATTGGCAGATGCCACAGTCGCCGCGCTGGCAGTCGTACATGACATCGACGCCCCCAGCCTCCAGCACGTCGATGATGGATTGGCCGGGCGGGATGGTGAAGACCTCCCCGCTTGAGGCCAACTCGACCTCGAAGGCGCTGTCGCCTGCTTGCTCTTGGGGCGCGTCGAAGAGTTCGAAATGGATGCGGTCAGGCGCGATACCCGCCGCTTCGGCTTTGGCCTTTACCGCTTCGATCAACCCCTTGGGGCCACAGACATAGAGAT